>JBCBGR010000005.1:0-22896 GCA_038526555.1 Pseudomonadota bacterium | reverse complement strand
CGTATCTATACTCTCTTGGGGGCGGGGCTCGCGACGGGTGCATCCGTCGCTCTCGCGGGCGCCATCGGGTTTGTTGGGATCGTGGCTCCCCACTTAATCCGGCCCTTTGTCGGGCATGACCCCGCACGGTCATTGATCCCATCGGCTTTACTCGCCGGACTCATCTTGGTGATCGCAGATATTGGCGTCCGGCTGATTCCGACAAATAATGAGCTGAAGCTGGGTGTGGTCGCCGCCCTGATTGGCGCGCCGATCTTTGTCTGGATTGCGATGCAAAGGCGAACGATCCGTGACTGAGTTGATGGCCACAAATCTGGACTATTCCGTTAAAGGCTCAGACCTCGTGCGTTCAGCGAGCTTCCGTTTGGCGCCGGGTGACTTCATCGCACTGCTCGGGCCGAATGGAGCGGGAAAGACAAGCCTGATCCGCGCCGCGCTAGGCCTCGAAGGAGCGACCGGTGGGTCCGCAACATTGAATGGGCAAGAGACGCATCGGATCAGTCCGATGGAGCGCGCGCGCAACGTCGCTTACCTGCCGCAAATCCGCCCGCTCGCTTGGCCGAACACGGTGCGCGATGTGGTCGCCCTGGGGCGCTACAGTCACGGCGCAACCTTGGGGCGCCTGAAAGCCACAGATGCCAAAGCGGTCGATAAAGCGATCCTTGATTGTGACCTCTCGGACTTGGCGAATCGGAATGCTGACACGCTCTCTGGTGGAGAACTCGCTCGGATGCATTGTGCCCGCGCCTTCGCGGCCCAAGCACCGCTTTTGATCGCCGATGAGCCAACAGCCGCTCTCGACCCCCGCCATCAATTCCGAATTCTCGATCTCATCGCGAAATATGTTGAGCAAGGCGGTGGGGCTCTGGTTGTCCTCCACGATATTCAACTGGCCGCGCGTTATGCCTCACGGATGATCTGGATGAAAGACGGTCAGATTATTGCGGATGGGTCACCTGAAGAGACTTTGACGGCAGAACGGCTGAATGACGTTTATGGCGTAAAAGCCAGAGTCGACGATTTGCACATTACGCTGGAAGGCGCCGCATGAGCGCGAAAGCCTTGATGTTTCAAGGCACAGGCTCTGATGTTGGGAAATCGGTTCTGACGGCGGCCCTTTGCCGGATTGCCCGTCGTCGTGGATTAAGCGTCGCCCCGTTTAAGCCTCAGAACATGTCCAATAATGCGGCGGCTTGCAAAACGGGCGGCGAGATTGGACGTGCTCAAGCCTTGCAAGCGCTAGCGGCGGGTGTCGATCCTCATGTCGATATGAATCCTGTCCTCCTAAAACCCCAGACAGACCGCACGGCGCAAGTTGTCGTTCATGGTCAAGCCGTAGAGGCGATGGAGGCGGCTGACTATATGGCGCGCCGCAATCAGCTAATGGGCGCAGTAATAGAAAGCTTTGAACGCCTCTCTGCACAATATGATCTCGTCGTCGTTGAAGGGGCTGGCAGCCCGGCGGAGATTAATCTGCGCGCGCGCGATATTGCCAATATGGGGTTTGCTCGGAGGGCTGGCGTCCCAGTCTGTCTGATCGGTGACATTGAGCGCGGTGGAGTCATTGCCAGCCTGGTCGGCACTAAAACTGTGATCGACCCAGACGATGCCGCCATGATCGGCGGCTTTCTTGTCAACAAATTCCGGGGCGACCCGTGCCTGTTTGATGATGGTGTCATCGAGATTGAAAACCGAACCGGTTGGCCCTGTTTTGGCGTCATTCCCTGGCTCCATGCGACAAGTCAACTTCCGGCGGAAGACGCGGTCGTTTTGAACACACCAAAAGCTGACAACAGCAAACGTTTCAAGATCGCCGCGCCTATGCTCAGCCGCATGGCCAATTTCGATGACGCGGACCCGCTGAAGCTTGAGCCCAATGTTGACTTTATATGGGTTCCACCGGGTCGCTCTATTCCGCGCGATGCGGATGTGATCATCATCTTCGGGACCAAATCGACAATCGGCGACCTTCAGTTCCTGAGACAGCAGGGCTGGGATCATGACATTATCGCCCATTATCGTTCTGGCGGGCAGGTCTTAGGCGTCTGCGGCGGCTATCAAATGCTGGGTCAGCGAATTGCCGACCCGAATGGCGTCGACGGTCCGGCAGGTGAAGTAGAAGGCTTAGGGCTTCTGAATGTCGAAACGGTGATGACGACAGAAAAGAAGATAGCGCCCGTGACAGGTCTCTGCGCTCGATCGAAAGCTAACATAAGCGGCTATGAAATCCACATGGGTCAAACCTCTGGGCCCGATATGGATCGCCCCTTTTCCAGGATTGCAGGACAGGCTGAAGGTGCCACGAGTGCGGATGGTCGCGTTCAAGGCACCTACCTGCACGGTGCATTCACCAGCGACGAATTTCGGCATTGTTGGTTGGAGCGTGTTGGTGGAACAAGTGCTCTGGAATTGAATTATTCGGCACATGTCGAAGAAGCGCTGGATCGTTTGGCCGACGGGTTTGAGGCGGCTGTCGATATCGACGCACTCCTTGCCATTGCCCAACCGCCCGGATGGACGCCGGGGTGATCATCACGGCGCCTGTCTTGATGCTCTTTGCTTGGGGCATAGAGCTAGTGCTGGGCTGGCCCGATTGGCTCTTCAAACGGATCCGGCATCCTGTTGTCTGGTTTGGCGCACTGGTATCCTGGTCGGACAACCGACTAAACCGGGAGAGCTGGTCTCATTCCGTGCGGTATCTAATGGGCGCTATCAGCACGCTCAGTCTTGTCGGCGTCGCCATAATCACAGCCGTCGGCATCACATGGCTCTTACCGGACACTGGATGGGGCATTGGCCTTGAAGCGCTTATTGCGTCGAGCCTCATCGCCTCTCGAAGCCTTCATTCACATGTGTCAGCGGTAGAACGGCCTCTCACAATGAATGATGTCGAGACTGCACGTGAGGCAGTTTCTATGATCGTGGGACGCGACCCCAAGCAACTGGACGAGGCCGGCATTGCGCGCGCCAGTCTGGAGAGCCTTGCAGAAAACGCCTCAGACGGCGTTATCGCGCCTCTCTTTTGGGGGGCGATTTTTGGCTTACCGGGCCTTGCGGCTTACAAGGCTGTCAACACGCTGGACTCAATGATTGGGTACAAGACGGATCGGCATCTTGCTTTTGGTGGTTTTGCTGCGCGCCTCGATGACGTAGCCAATTTCATACCCGCTCGATTAACGGGTCTGCTGATCGCGATGGCCGGTCTCAAAATAAAGGCGTTCAAAATCATGCTCCGCGACGCCCGTCGCCATCGCTCGCCCAATGCAGGTTGGCCTGAAGCTGCCATGGCGGGTGCCTTAGCAGTGCGTCTGTCTGGACCGCGAATTTATTCCGATCAATCCAGTGCTGAGCCGTGGCTCAATGAGGATGCGCGCGACCCTAACGCCTCAGATATCCAGGCAGGCTTGCGCCTATATCGCCGGGCTATGGCGCTTGGGGCTGTCGCTCTAGCCGTGATCGCTGTGGGGATCGCGCTGTGAGCGGTGACCTTATCCACGGTGGGGCATTGGACGTCATGCGATCCGCCTATCCCAATGCGCCAGATCCTTGGATCGATCTCTCCACAGGCATTAATCCTTGGCCATATCCAGACCAGGCGATTTCTGAAGCCGCACTTGCCCATCTTCCAACGCGATCAGCTTATGAGGGTTGCCGTCAAGCTATGGCCACATCAATCGGCGCGCCACCCGACTCTTTGTTACCTGCACCGGGTAGTGAGTTACTGATTCGGCTTTTGCCGGATGTCATCCGACCCAGCCGTGTTGCGATCCTGTCGCTGACTTATGGCGATCACGCCATCGCTTGGGCGCGCGCAGGGTCAGATATTATTCACTCAGATGATCCTTTGTCTTTAGCAGAGGATGTCGACGCGATCGTCCTCACCCATCCCAATAATCCGGATGGACGCTTGTTTGATTTACAAGCGTTGGAAGAGGCGCGCCTGACGCTCGCCGCGAAAGGCGGATGGTTGATCCTTGATGAGGCCTATGCTGACCTTACGCCCGACTGCAGTTTTGCATCCAAAGGCGGTGAAGCCGGATTGATCGTTTTACGATCCTTCGGGAAGTTCTTTGGGCTCGCAGGGCTCCGGCTAGGTGCGGTTTTGGCCCCAGAGCGCGTCCGGCAGCCTCTGTCTGAGCGTTTGGGGGTTTGGCCGATTTCCGGCTCAGCGCTAGAGATTGGCGCGCGCGCCTATGCGGATCATGATTGGCAAATACAAACCCGGCAGGCTCTTTCCCACGCAGCGGACCGTTTGGACACAATCCTGAAAGAGGGTGGCTTGACCGTTGTTGGTGGCACATCGCTTTTTCGATTTGTCGACGTAGACAAAGCCCATGATGCTTTTGAACATCTCGCACAGTCGGGGATTTATGTGCGTCGCTTTGAGGGGTCAGATCGCCATCTTCGCATTGGCTTACCCGCGACCCCTGAGGCAGAAGCGCGGCTTAAGGCTGCCCTTCGCCTTTTAGGGTGATCGGAAGACCCGCAGCGATAAACTCAACGCGGTCACAGACTTTGGCGACGGCCTGATTCAACCGTCCTTGCGCGTCCCGAAACCTTCGCCCCAAAGGCGTTTCTGGAACCAGGCCGAGGCCGACTTCATTCGATACGAAAAGGACGGGAATCGTCAGTGTGGGGATCACTTCACAAAGCTCTGCTGTCTCGGTCTCAACATCACGATTATGGTGCATCAAATTTGAAAGCCACAGCGTCAGGCAATCGACGACACAGACGTCTGCCGTTTGAGTTGATGCCAGTAAAGTCGACGTGAGATCCAGAGGGGCTTCAACTGTGGTCCATCCTGGCCCACGTTCATCCTGATGTCTCGCAATACGATCCGCCATCTCATCGTCCCAAGCCTCAGCTGTCGCAATAAAGAGGCGCCTGGACGCCATAGCTTCCGCGGACATGAGTGCCCGCTGGCTCTTACCAGAGCGTGCACCCCCAAGAATAAGCTGCGAGTTGGACATATATGATAAGTAGCATGCAGCCACCCAAATCGCCATCTGTTGGATGGCGTTGGAACATTCTTATTTCGGGTAGCTGGAAAACTCTGAATTCGAGTTGTTTTACCCAGAAAGATTTTGATCCCACGAGAGTCCTAAATTCGCCTCATATAGGTCATTCGGGTAAGCGGCGAGAACCGCCCAAAGTAAGACGCTCATGCAGAGTGCCAGTGGTAAAAAAAGCACCCAAACCCGCAAAATATAGTAGTAACAATCATTAGAATTATTTGCAGGCATTCCCTCATCTTTGCGAGAATTTGGCACGATATGTCGGGCTGTTGTCATTGTGCTTAAAGAAGCTGGCAGGATAGTTTGGTCCCATGTCAGCGAGTCGAACTTATTTCTTTGTGTCGGATGGTTATCAACCTCTTGATCTGGCTGGGCCTCTGTCTGTGTTTGCAACAGCCAATGACTTCGTACGAGATGGCTATGATATGCTCACTGTCGGTTTCAATGTCAGTCCAGTTACGCCAAACGCGGGTCCACAGATAATTCCGGATGCAAGTATCCATGAACTTGAGGTGCCGCACACGTTTGTAATTGTCGGCGGTCCGGGCATGCGCACGCTTAAACCTGATGCCGAGAACAGAGAGCGTCTTTGTCGTATAATCGAGGACTCCCAAAGAATTGTAACCATTTGTACAGGTGCTTTTCTTGCGGCCGAGCTGGGTATTCTCAACGGTAGAATGACGACAACGCATTGGCGGCATGAGGAAGATCTCAGTTGTCAGTTTCCAAACATCCGTATCGACGCCGACAAGCTTTATACAGTCGATGGGAATATCTGGTCATCGGCTGGCGTGACAGCAGGTATCGACCTGGCGCTTGCGCTGGTTCGGTACGATCATGGCGATGCTGTTGCGGCTCAAATAGCGCGTCAATTGGTTGTCTATCTTCACCGTGATGGAGGACAGACTCAATATGCAGACGGGCTGCGTATCCAAATCGGAGCGGCAGGTGAGTTTAGTGGCCTCATCGAATGGGTGCGCAATAATCTATCCGCGGACCTGTCAAATCCAGCACTCGCAGTCAGAATGGGCATGAGTGAGCGCAACTTCCAAAGGCGTTTTAAGCAGCAATTTGGGTCACCAGCAGCCAGTTTGATTGAAAGGCTGCGCGTTGAACAAGCATGTCAAATACTGACCCGCTCAGCTTCCTCTGTCTCCCAAGTGAGTCAGCTTGTCGGATTTTCTAATCCAGACAGCTTCCGGCGCGCCTTTACTCGAAACATCGGGGTCAGTCCCTATAATTATCAAGAACGGTTTAAGATAAATGCGTAGTGTTGTCTGTTACCTAACTGGCTTGAGTGGGTCGCTGCTGGTAGCCTGTGCTTCCTCAGAAACTCTCGAACACAATCAAACTGGACGGTTATTCGAGACCGATGCCAAAATTCTACGTGAGGGCATTACAGAACTTTACCCGAGCCTTAATCGATATGGGCAAGAAGAGGATATCATCGAAACCTTTGATCGCTTGGATCACGTCTCTCAAAACACATCTGATCCAATGATCTTCTATAAAGCTGTGATAGACGTCGCTGTTGCTGCGCAGGATGAACATGTCATCCCTTTTCCACCGGAGGCCTATCGTGAGTCACGTCGTGATGGACGCGTAATGCTGCCGTACACCGTCCAATGGGTTGACGATCAGCCTTACGTTGCAGCGGTCGCTGACCCTAAGTTCAGCCGTCTTGTCGGACGAGCTATTGTGAGGTTTGATACTAATCTTGCGAGTGACGTGCTTGATGTGTTGGAGGCGACCATTCCGAGTGATGGATCAAGTGAGACCTTTGCAATCAGGAGGTTGCAAGACTTCACGCCGACGCAAAATGAGAATTATTTCGATCTCAACTATCCGATCTGGTTTGGGGCTCAATCGGACTACAAGATCGAGGTGAAAGGACTTGCCGGCACGACCGAATCAATTTCGCTTAAAGCTCTAGACTGGAAGGAATTCTCAGACTTTTATCGGAAACGTTTGAAGCGGGATGCTCCTGTAGATTTCCGTTGGCTGGACAATGACATCGCTTATCTATCAATCAATTCATTCCATGATTGGTACTTCGAAGAACATGGTCTGGACGCTCCGGATCATTTCAGCAAAATCTTTGAAACTCTTGGAACCAATCCAGATGCAAAACTCGTTCTAGACCTTCGACAAAATGAGGGCGGTGGGGATATCTCATCCCTTTTACTCGACTACCTACTCCAGCACCCTTTCCGGGAATATGATGCTGTCTTCACGCGGTTTGTCGGTCAGCCCGCCGCTGCAAGGCACTGTGAAAACGCTGATGATGTTGCCTTCGATCCATCATGGGCAGAGCCATCACCCGAGACACTCTTTCGTTTGCGGCCTGCTTTTGAGTCCTTGATCACCGGCGCAGCGGAACGCTCGCCAAGGCCTGACGCGTTCGGCGGAGAACTCATTGTGCTGACGTCTGGCGTTACCGGCTCTGCGGCTGCCAAAGTTGTATCTGTACTTGATCGACAGGGGCGGGCTTACGTCATCGGGGAAGAAACAGGTGGAACTGCGGTTGGCGCAACAGCGTTCGGATATTGCAGTCTCATCCTACCGGAGTCTGGGATCAAGGTTGATATCCCATTGGTTCGTTTTGAACGTCATTCGGAAGGTGAATATGGTCGCGGCTTGATACCTGATATGCGTATCAATGCGGGTCGTGTGCCACCTGTTTCAGAGAATGACGAAGTCTTAGCCGCGGCGCTCACTCATTTGCGTAAGAAACATTGAGTATGGCGCCGCACTACATTCGATCTGAAGAAAGATATGACGACCAAAGCTGATGAAATCCGGCCCGACGTAAGCTTAGCGATGAGTCGGGAAGACTTTGAGAGATGGTACTGGCCCGTTGAAGAGTTGAAAATCTTCTGCGACCTCTTGGATGTTTCTAAAGCAGGAAAGAAAGCCATCTTGAGGGCGCGCGTTGCTGCAGCGCTTAGTGGCGAGCCTCTACCAAAAACATCAAGTCTTAAACGTTCTACAGTCTCGTCGTTTAATTGGGCAATAGAGGCGCTCTACCTGCACACCACGATTACTGATTCGATCACGTTTGGGCGCAATGTTCGTCAGTTCTTCAAGGAAGAGGTTGGTCCAAGTTTCGTCTGTCACTCCGACTTTATGGATTGGGTCAAAGCCAATCCGGGTCAGACCCTTAGAGACGCGGTGGAGGCTTGGAAGATCCTAGAGGCTCGCAAAGATGACCCCAACTTCCGGAGGGATATAGCCGAGTGCAATAACTACCTGCGTTATCTGCGCGATATTCGAGACGATAATCCTCAAATGTCACACGAACAGGCAAAGCAGTGTTGGGATAAGAAGAAGATACGGCCTGCAGAGAATGGTTTTGTGGTCTATTCTCTCGATGATCTAAGGTTCCTAGATTAAGTGCAAGTTTGGTCGCGGTAGCGCTGAAATGTCTTACTGAATAGCGTCCTAAACGCCCTAAATAGGACGCTTAAGAGTTCTTACACGGAGGTAGAGCGCCAATTAGATTTCACACAAAGGAATCTATAAGTCGGACATGATGCTGTTTTCTATCTCCGGCCTCATTCGGTCGATTATCTATTCTTAGCCCCCACAATCGCTTAGCGTAAATCATGATTGTTTGAAAAGGAGTCCGCGATGCTCAAACAACGGGGCGAGCAAATGAAGGATACGGCACAACAACTCTTCAAGGTATGGAGTTCTGGGGCCATCGCAGACGCCGCTCCACTCATCACCGATGATTTTTTGCTATGCGACCATGCGCTTAATCGGCGACACCAAGGTTTAGAAGCCGTCATAGGTTTTTTTGCCGAAACAGACGACATCATTGGCTTAGATTTTGAGCTCATCAACATCTTCGTTGATGAACAAGTTGAGTTGGTAGCAGGAAGATGGGTTTTAACAGCGACGATCCTCAAATCGGGTGCTTCCGTTTTAGCACCTGGAATGAGCATGCTTAGATTCCGTGAGAATATGGTCTGCGAACAAAATGATCACTACTCCGCAACTGATGTCATAAGACTACTCTTCAAATCTCATCCGTTAAGAGCATTCTCTATGGCAAAGAGAGATTTGTTCTCTTGAGCAGAACCTGAGCCAGGTACTTTCCAAAACACGAACCGCCCTCATATGAAAAAGGTCAATGGGTGAGAGGTCTCGATTTCGCCTCGGAAAAGTCCCTGCTAAAAATATTTTCACCCTCCCTACTATAGTGCGTCCAGCCAAGCCTTATACCGCTTCGTCTGTTGCGCTTGATTTTTCTGCTGCACCAGGCTTGCGACGATTGGATTTAGTTTGGGTTTGGGCGTTTCGCCGCGGCTCATCCGGCGCAGATTGGCTTTGGCGAGCGCCATATTCGCGAGGCTGCGTAGGGCCGGGTTTTTCCAGCGGACTGTCTGCACGGGCCCTTTCACATTATGATCTGACTTCCAGCGATTCGGCAGGTTCGGTGTGATGATGAGGCCGCGCGCGATCCCGACCAGATCAATACCGTCCGTGTCGATGACCCGATCCGCTGTGTCGCGCTGGGTGATCCCGCCCGTGACCATCAGGGGCATTGTTGCGGCTGCCGCAATATCTTTGGCGAAGTCGAGGAAATAGGCTTCGCGCTCAATCGTGCTCTGATTAATGCGTCCGTCCTGGCTGTCGCCCATCATGGCGGCTGACTCGTAAGTGCCACCGGAGATTTCCACGAAGTCCACTGGTTCATTCCCGAGCCATTCAACGACCTGCGCGGCGTCACTCACGTCAAAGCCACCTTTCTGGAAGTCAGCGCTATTCAGCTTCACGCCAATGACAAAGTCCGGCCCGACACGGTCACGGATGGTCCGGACGATTTCAAGGAGGAGCCGCGCGCGGTTCTCGAGCGATCCGCCCCACTCATCCTCGCGGTGGTTGGTAAGCGGAGACAGAAATTGCGCCAGCAGGTAGCCATGTGCTGCATGCACCTCGACCCCGTCAAACCCGCTGGCTTGGGCAGCAAGGGCAGTTTCGCCAAAGCGGCGGACCAGGCCACGAATTTCATCCTGCGTCATGGCGCGGGCAGGCGCAAAGAGTTTGGAGAGGGTTTCACTGCCCATATCGAGGCGTGAGTCAGAGGCGCTGACCGCTTCGACACCTTGCGCTGCGTAGAGTTGTCGGCCGGGATGGCTGATTTGCATGATCAGGGACGCTCCGCCGCGTTTGCCCGCTGCCGCCCAGCGTTCGAAGCGCTCGCGCACGTCTGGCACATCCAGTGTGTCCGCTTTTAAAACGATCCCGCCGGGTCCTGTGAGGGCGCGCTCATCCACCATGACATTACCGGTGATGAGCATGCCCGCGCCGCCATCCGCCCACGCGCCATACAAATTGACGAGGCGATCTCCGGGAACTTGGCCGACGCCTTCAGGCAGCCCGACTTGATCGGCCATATTTTCTTCCATGGCGGCCTTGGAAATCCGGTTCTGGACAATATGGCCACATGGCAGAGTAAGGGGTGTGAAGAGGTCTGACATAGTTAGGGTCTAGTGGCTCGAACGCGAATGCAAAAGCCTTGCAAATGGCGGGATGTTATTCACTCTTGAAGCGGAGCCTTGCCGCGACGCCGCCACACTTTCCAAAGGCCATAGACACTGATGATGAGCCAAAAGACTTCAATCACAAAACTGGCGAGATTAAACGTGAAGTAGAGCGAGATCATGATCAGGATCGCACCCAGCCCGTTAATGGCAGAAAACCGCCAATCCTCCGAGGCGATCCGTTCCGTTTGTAGCGCGAAGTAGGCGATCAGGATGAGGACAACGCCTGCGAGGCCGATCAGGTCGGGGAGTGTCATTCTTTCATTCCTCCTTGGGTGTCCCCACAAAGCGCATCGTCAGATTGATCCGGCCCCCTTTGGGAACGAGGGCGCTTTGACCATAATCGATGCGACTGAGACCGTGATAGCATGTGCGTGCTTCGCCTGCGAGCACCACGACATCGCCGGAATAGAGTTTCAAGCTTTGGGTCGCTCCACCCCGTGTGTTCCCGCCGATCCGGAATGTCGCTGGGTCGCCGAGGCTGACTGAAACAACAGGCGCCCGGATTTCATATTCATCCCGGTCAATATGCATCCCCATTTTGGACCCTTCGCGATACCAGTTGATCAGACAGGCTTCAGGCTGTTCCGGCCAACCAGACACATCGTCCCACAGCGCGCGCAAGAGTGGCGGCAAGTCCGGCCAAGGCGCGCCTGTTTTGGGATGCTGGCTCTCGTAGCGATACCCGCCCTCCTTGTCGGTCACCCAGCCTAAGGGCCCGAAATTACTCATCACCACGGAGAGTGGATTGCCCGTACGCGGCATGGTCGGCTGGTAAAACGGGGCCTGTGTGACACCGGCTTTGACGGCCTCAATCAGCGCCGCTTGCTGATCGACGGAGAAGTAGAGCGGATAGTGCGCAAAGCCGGTTGGGAAATCCTGCTCTATAGAGTTTGGCATTTATCGTGTGTGAATGAGATAGTCCTCTAAGTCTACCTGGATCGGCTCACCACGCAGGATTGAAACGAACCAGTTGGTTTCGTGTCCGGATGGGGTCAAGTCGATGAGTGCGATAATGAAATCTTCGCTATTAAGTCGGTCGCTGCCTCGCCGTTCCATCATATGATCCCACAGGCGATAAATATCAGGTTCCGTCATAAGAGAGTTTGTAACGTTCCAGACTGCTGCGCCACACTCATAGGGAGAGCGATAAAGCGCTTCCGGTAAGGTTTCGGAGTGTTTGAGTGCGTTCAAGCATTTTTGGCGTTCGCGGTCGTTGACGAGCGTCTCTAGGCCCATAAAGTCATTTGCCACGGCACTCGCATGGCCTTCATGGATCCAGGGTTCGCAGGTGCGGTGTTCGGCATAGCGTTTTTGGAAAAGATGCGCGGCTTCGTGGGCTAGCGTACTGTGAACTGCATCTTTCAAACTTACAGACGGCGGCTGCGCAAAGATGGGCCCTCCGACTGTCATGGTCAGAAGCGGGCCTGGCATTGTACTGCCGCCAATTGATTCGCCCTGAAATTCTGGAGGCTCCATACTCAATAGAATGGTGACACGTTCACTCAGCCCATCCTTATGACGTGCTTCCAAGAATGTGAAAATCTCGCCAATCTTGTTTTCAAAATTAGCCTGAAGCCAAACGGGAAGATCAGGGTCGAGAATACCCGCAAATCGTTCACTTTGCGTCACAGGACCAGGACCAAGATAAACATACCCTGGGGCATCATCTAACCCCACGCTCAAAGGACCAATTGAGACGTCTCCGTTCACTACATGCAGCCCATCGACATCGAAGTGAAACTGCGTTTTTAGAGGGGCATCTTGAAGGTTGATGAGATCGGGTTCGAGTTCTAATGCCGCGTCCAGTGACGGCATCGCAAACATTTCGAACTGTGGCAGATGAAAGGCGATCCCGCCATGGCTAAAAAACAAAGCCGGCGTGTAGTCCCTCGGTAGGACCTCAAACCAAGGCTCGACTGTAAACGTCGCAGATTGGGAAGGCGGATCTAAGACAAGCAAATCAACACCCGCATCAAATAAATGTCTAACGTGCGTACCGCTTGAAGTTGCTGTCCAAGATCGTCGTCGATAATCATCCTGTGCGCACGGGAAGATCACAGCAGATTGAGGTTCGCGAAAGTCGAACTGAACGCTCCATTGCCCATCGTCTTGGGACGACATGATGATCTCAACATCGAGAGAGGGTAGGTCTTGTGAAGGGTCCTGTGATTTCGTCGTCGATAGACCGCACGCTGTCAGAATGATGCCAGCAATGAAAAGAATAGCGGCAATCGTGAGCATTCTAACGTGCATTCAGACATTCTCCTTTCGAGGGAGATAAAACGCTAAAGGCTGACGGCACTATCCCCACATTCATGCACCTTCGCGACCCAGGCGTGCGGGCCTGACTCACTTCCTCTGTGGGAAAATTGCGCTTTCGCCCTTGAGACTCCGTATGCGTTCCCCATATCGCTCTAGAATGCTCTTGCTGGGCCCATTTTTGGGACGTGCGGGACCTCACAAAATACTGATTTCGTTGGGCGCTATGAAGGGATAGGCTCATCAAGAGGAGAAACTCATGTCGAAAGTAATCGGGATCGATCTCGGCACGACCAACTCATGTGTCGCCGTGATGGACGGGGACAAGCCGAAGGTCATTGAAAATTCAGAAGGCGCACGCACGACGCCGTCCGTTGTTGCCTTTACAGAAGATGGCGAGCGCCTGATCGGTCAGACCGCCCGTCGTCAGGCTGTTACAAACCCTGAGCATACTTACTACGCCGTCAAGCGCCTGATCGGTCGTCCGTTCACAGATCCAGCGGTCAAGAAGGACGCGAAGCTCGTCCCTTACAAAATCATTAAGGGCAAGAATGGCGATGCTTTCGTCCAAGGTCGCGACAAGGAACTCAGCCCGTCTGAGATTTCCGCCATGACGCTGACCAAGATGAAAGAAACGGCTGAGGATTATCTCGGTTCCACAGTGACACAGGCGGTCATCACTGTTCCGGCTTACTTTAACGACGCCCAGCGTCAGGCCACAAAAGATGCCGGTAAGATTGCAGGTCTCGAAGTGCTGCGCATCATCAATGAGCCAACAGCGGCGGCTCTGGCCTATGGTCTGGATAAAGATGACGGTAAAACGATCGTTGTTTACGACCTCGGGGGCGGGACTTTCGACGTCTCCGTTCTGGAAATTGGTGACGGCGTCTTTGAAGTGAAAGCCACGAATGGTGACACCTTCCTCGGCGGTGAAGATTTCGACATGCGGATTGTCGAATACCTCGCAGACGAGTTTAAGAAAGAAAACTCAATCGACCTGAAAGCCGACAAGCTGGCGCTGCAGCGTCTGCGCGAAGAGGCGGAGAAGGCGAAGAAAGAGCTATCGACAGCCTCCACTTACGAAGTGAACCTGCCGTTCATCACGGCGGATGCGACAGGGCCGAAGCACCTCAACATGAAGCTGACCCGCGCCAAGCTGGAAAGCCTGGTCGATGATCTGATCAAGCGGACAATTTCGCCGATCAAGAAAGCCCTCGCTGATGCGGGCCTCAAAGCCGCTGATGTGGATGACGTCGTTCTCGTCGGTGGGATGACCCGTATGCCAGCCGTCCAATCGGCTGTGTCTGATTACTTCGGCAAAGAGCCGCACAAGGGTGTGAACCCAGATGAAGTTGTCGCCATGGGCGCTGCAATCCAAGCGGGTGTTCTGCAAGGTGACGTTAAAGATGTTCTGTTGCTCGACGTGACGCCACTCTCACTTGGCATCGAGACCGAAGGCGGCGTGTTCACACGCATGATCGACCGGAACACGACCATCCCAACGAAGAAGTCTCAAGTCTTCTCAACGGCGGCGGATAATCAGGCAGCCGTGACTATTAAGGTCAGCCAAGGTGAGCGCGAAATGGCATCAGACAACAAGCTGCTCGGTCAGTTTGATCTGGTCGGTATTCCGCCAGCCCCGCGCGGCATGCCACAGATTGAAGTCACCTTTGACATTGACGCCAACGGTATCGTCAATGTGTCAGCGAAAGACTCTGCGACCGGTAAAGAGCAGCAAATCCGTATCCAAGCCTCTGGTGGTCTGTCTGACGACGACATTGATGCCATGATCAAGGACGCGGAAGCCAATGCGGACGAAGATAAGAAGCGTCGCGAGCTGGCTGAAGCCCGCAACCAGGCTGAAGCGATCACCCATAAGGCTGAGACAGATCTAGCCGAGCATGGTGAGAAGATCGATGCGGAGACCAAAGAGCAAATCGAAACAGCTCTCTCTGAGCTGAAAGAGATGATGGCCGATGAAGACGCGGACGCGGCGGGCCTCACCGATAAGGTGCAAGTCTTGACCGCGGCACTCATGAAAATGGGTGAAGCGATCTACGCCAACGCTGAAGCTGAGGCTGACCAGAAATCCAAAGACGATCTGCGCCCCGGCGATGATGTCGAGGTGGATGACGATATTGTCGACGCTGAATTTGAAGACGTCGACGACGAAGAAGACGCCGCTTAAGCGCTGCGCGAACAACAGGCCTCGCCCTCTGGCGGGGCCTGTTGTTTGGCTGGCTTAAAGGGACCTGCCAGAAATCCAACCCGGCAGGAAAAGTCATCCTTGCGAAGTCTGATGGGGACTCATTCACATAACCAAGAGCCGTTTGGCGCGTACGCTCTCCCGCCTACGCGAGAGCGTTTACGCAAGCGGGCGGATCGTTGTGCCAACACAAGGCTTGGGAAATGGCGGATTAGCGCCCTTCGAAAGCGTGCGATCCGGGGCCTCAGTGAACCTTTTGATATCACAGTCGCGCCGCATCTGAACGCGCGACTTTATCCGTCTGGTAATCGCTGTGAAAAGCGGGCTCTGGCGGGGGTTCAAATCTGGGACTCCGAGGAACGGGCTGCCCTTCATTCAGCAGTCATTGAAAGTCGCGATGAATTTGTCTTTTTGGATGTTGGCGCCAACGCAGGCCTCTACACCTTGTTCGTGAATGCTTACGCTAAGGAGGCTGCGCGACCCGTGCGTCTGATTGCGGTTGAGCCAAGTCAGCTTATGGCGGACCGTCTCGCCTTTAATGCTGAGGCCTCTGAGGCTTCTGTCACGCTTATCAAATCCGCGATTTCTGATGCGCCGGGGCAAGCGTTCCTGTCTCAAGGCGAACAGAATCTGGGCGAAACGAAACTCTCCACCCAAGGAGAGGCGGTCACGGTTGAAACGCTATTCGGCCTCTGTGAGCGCTTGGGCGTAAACCGGATCGACGCCATGAAAATCGATATTGAGGGGCACGACGAAATCGCGCTCAGAGCCTTTTTCAAAGACGCGCCTGAAACCCTGCATCCTACCCTGCTCATTGCAGAGATGGGCGGTTCCGATGACCCCATCGTTGAATTGGCGCAGTCTCATGACTATCTCGTGACAAATACGACAGCCCTCAATGCCATTTTGAAGAAACGCTAAACCCGGAACGAATGACTTATGTCCAAACGTGACTATTATGAAGTGCTGGGTGTGTCGCGCGAAGCCGATGCCAAACAGCTGAAATCCGCCTTCCGCAAGAAGGCGATGGACTCGCATCCGGATCGTCATCCGGATGACCCCGATGCCGAAGCCCGGTTTAAGGAGCTGAATGAGGCTTACGGTATTCTGTCTGATGAGCAGAAGCGCGCTGCCTATGACCGGATGGGTCATGCCGCCTTTGAAGGCGGCGGCAGTATGGGCGGTGGTGGATTTCAGGATTTTGGCGACATTTTCAGTCAGATTTTTGGCCAAGCCGGCGCGGGCGGCTTTGCGGACATGTTTGGCGGGCGCGGTGGTGGCCGTGCGCAGACGGTCAGCCGAGGCAATGACCTGCGCTATGAGATGGAAATCTCACTCGAAGAGGCGTTTCACGGCAAGGATATCGATATCGAAGTCCCGATTGCGGAAGATTGCGATCACTGCGATGGCAGCGGTGCGGAACCCGGTGCGAAGGTCGAGGTCTGTCAGACCTGTAACGGGACAGGGCGTGTCCGCACACAGCAAGGTTTCTTCACCATGGAACGTCCCTGTCCAACCTGTGGGGGACAGGGCGAGTATATTTCTGACCCTTGCCGCAAATGCGATGGTGTAGGCCTTGTCCGGCAGCCGACAGAACTGGATGTGTCTATTCCGGCCGGTGTTGAAGACGGGACCCGGATTCGTCTGTCTGGACAAGGCGATCAGGCCTCAAAGCGCACAGCGGCGAACCGTCAGCGCGGGGATCTTTACCTGTTTGTCTCTGTCAAACCGCACGAGATTTTCGAACGAGACGGCGCCAATCTCTATATGCGTGCGCCTGTGCCGATGACGGTCGCCGCCCTCGGTGGGGATATCGAAATCCCAACCATTGATGGCGGACGGTCCAAGATCAAGATCGAAGAAGGCAGCCAGTCCGGGAAGCGCCTTCGTCTGCGCGGCAAAGGCATGAGCGTTCTGCGCAGCCCTTCACGCGGCGATATGCTGGTAGACCTCGCCGTCGAAACACCCTCACGCATGACAAAGCGTCAGCGGGAATTACTGGAAGAATTTGCAGACCTGTCCGGCGATGATGTCAGTCCCGAAAGCAAAGGCTTTTTCG
The DNA here is from genome assembly GCA_038526555.1 of Pseudomonadota bacterium. Taxonomy (GTDB): domain Bacteria; phylum Pseudomonadota; class Alphaproteobacteria; order Caulobacterales; family Maricaulaceae; genus Litorimonas. The sequence continues at coordinate 5,805 of JBCBGR010000005.1, read as the reverse complement.
ATAAAGCGAAACGCTTCTGGGACGATCTGGTCGACTAATTCTCAGGCGGCGCTTCGACAGGCCGGAAGACCGCATAGCCCGAATTGATCGTTCGCCAGAGGTCCTCAGACTCTTCCGCGTCGGGAATATCTTTTGTGTAGTGCCACAGCGTGCGCAGGAAAGGTCCGGCTTGGTCCTCTGAGAGCTGACCGGACCAGCTGGTAATCGAGCCGAAGCCTTCAAAATTGACTGAAAAAGCCACTACGTCGCCCTGCACCCATCCGGTGAGGGGGAAGTGACTGTCTGCATCAGGCGCGCCGAGTTTGGTTTGATAATGACCTGAAAGCGCGCCTGTCTGGTTGCTTTCAAGCACAACGACAGATCCGGCTTCATTTACCCACATACCGTCCAAGGCATGGCTTTCAGATTGAGCGCTGGCTGTCTGGCAGGCCGATACGAATAGTCCGGCCAAGATAAAGCTACGCATAAATCACACCGAGCACTAAATAGATCACGACCGTCAACCCACCTGCAATCAGCGCGTAAGGTAGCTGCGTGCGAATGTGATCAATATGGTCTGATCCGCTGGCCATGGAGGCAATGATGGAGGTATCAGAGGTCGGGCTGCAATGATCGCCAAAGACCCCGCCACCAATGGCCGCGGCAATGGCGAGCGAAGGGTCCAAGCCATAGCTGGTCGCCAGCGGCACCGCTATTGGGATCATAATCGCAAAGGTTCCCCAACTCGTGCCGGTCGAGAAGGCCACGAAACAGCTGATCAGGAAGACGAGGGCTGGCATGAGAGCAGGCGAGAGGAACTGAGATGTGATCTCCGCTGTAAATGCCCCTGTGCCGAGGGTTCGGCAGAGACTGCCCAGTGCAAAGGCTAGCAGCATCAGAATGGCGAGGGGCAACATACCCCCCATCCCTTTGAGGGCCGTATCTGCGCTTTCGCGAATGCCGAGAATGCCTTGGGCTTTATATAAGATAATCCCCAAAGCAACGGCGAGGGACGTCGCATACAGCACAGCGGAGGAGCCAGAGCCGTCTTGCATGCGGGCAAACCAACTCTCGCCTTCCCCAGTCATGATCAGAAACGTCGGCACGAGGCAGACGAGGGTCAGGATCGGCAGCACCATATTAATGGCGCGGGCGGGCGCGCCATCGATAGGTGGCAGATTGGTTGCCTCATCCGCAATCATGGGAACAGCGCCGTCTCTCAGAAGGGTCCCGCGGCTTTCTGCGCGTTTCATCTCGCCCACATCACGGCGGCTAAAGATCATGACCAGCAGGATGACGATGATTAGCATCGGGTAGACGTTCAGAACTGCCGCCTGGATCAGCTGTGAGAAAGGCTGGCTTAAGCCCTCCGCTGCGATCAGGCCCATGAGGTATGCGCCCCACGCATTAAATGGGATCAGCACGCAGGATGGCGCGCTGCCCGTATCTGCGATCAGGGCCAGTTTCTCGCGGGGCATGCCCAGCTTGTCCGTGATCGGCCGAAATAATGTCCCGACGGTTAGGATGGAAATGTTACTTTCAATGAAGAGCAATAGCCCTGTACCCAGCGCGAGCAATTCGACAATGACGCGCTGGTTCTTCGCTTCGGCTTTGGCGGTGCGTCGTTCCAGCCATCCCAGGAGTGCTTGAATAAAACCCGCGACCCCACCGGAGCGTTGGATCAGCGCGATCAGCGCGCCCACGACGAGTGTGAAAATGATAATGCGGGTATTGCCTGTATTTGAGAACACAGAAACAGCTGCGTCAATCGTGTCAAAAGTGGCTGCGACTGGATCTCCGCCTGCGAGGATCAAATAGCCCGCTGCAATGCCGAGCCCCAAGCTCAAAAAGACCTGTCGCGTCCAGAGGGCGAGGCCAATGGCGAGGATCGGTGGTAAGAGTGACCACCATCCGGCTGTTTGGGAGATATCCATAGGCGAAGCTTTGCCGCCCCCCTCAAGGGTTTACAAGTGCGGTCATCGCGTTAGGCGTGAATTGGGGCGCATACAAAATTCAAGTTTTGGTCAGGGGTATGAGCCAGTTATTTCGCAAAGAAGCCTTAGAGCGTCGCTCCCGCGCCTTGTTCGGTGAAGTCGTGCTCCGTGGCCCTCTCTCAGTGTGGATCATTACAGCGCTCGTGCTCGGAACCATCGCACTTATCAGCAGACTTCTATTTGGAATCACTGTCGGCGATGAAACAGTGTGGAGCTGGCTAACGTGATTCGCCGTCGCCCTCCGGTCGTTCTCCAGACGGAGATGACGGAATGCGGGCTAGCCTGTCTGGCCATGGTCGCGCGCTTCCACGGTCACGATGTGGATCTCAATAGTTTGCGCGCGAAATATCTGCTCTCCATGCGGGGGACGTCGCTGAAGCAGATTATCAAGATTGCGGGTGAGCTGTCTTTGTCGCCGCGCGCTTTAAGAGTCGATTTAGATCAGCTTCATAAGCTGGCGATGCCCGCCATCCTCCATTGGGATCTGAATCACTTTGTGGTGCTGGAACAGGTCAAAGGCGATCAGGTGACGCTGATTGATCCGGGCATTGGCCGACGCATCATGCGGCTCTCCCAAGTCTCCGATCATTTCACCGGGGTCGCGCTTGAACTGACCCCGGCGGCGGATTTTGAACCTGTCACAGATCGTATCCGCCCGCGCCTAACCGACCTCTGGTCATCACTAGTTGGAGCAAAGCGTGCGGTCGCACAGACCCTGCTTCTGTCCTTGGCCTTACTCGCGACGATCCTGATCGCACCTTTTCTGTTCCAGCTGGTCGTCGATGCGGTTCTGCCCGAAGGCGACCGAGGTCTCCTGATTACATTAGCCATTGGTTTTGGCGGACTGGCGATAATGCGCGCTGTCGTCGAAGCCGCACGTGGCTACACGATCGTGACCTTTGGCGCGCAGCTGTCCCGGCAAATTGTCGGCAATATTTTCCGGCACTTGGTGCGCTTACCCACCCGCTATTTCGAACGGCGTCATGTGGGCGACATTATCAGCCGTATGAACTCCACGCAGCCGATCCAGAAGGCTTTGTCGCAATCGGTTGTCTCAGTCCTGATCGATGGCGGCATGGCAGCAATCATGCTGGTCATCATGATGCTCTTTTCGCCGCTCTTGGCGGGAATTGTCCTCCTGACAACGACGCTGCTCGTGATCGCGACTTTGCTGATCTATCCGCAGCTACGCGCGACCCAAGAAGAAGCCATCTATGCCCGCGCGCTGGAAAACAGCCACGTCATTGAGAGCATTCGCGCCTCGACAACCGTAAAGCTGTTTGGCCGCGAAGCCGAACGGGAAGCCAGTTGGTCGAACCTCTTTACGGATTTCATCAATGCCGAAGTCGGTCATCAGCGATGGCAAGTCGCGCAGACGTTTGCGCAGACTCTGATCACAGGGTTGGAAGTGGTCGCGGTCGTGATTGTGGCTGCTTGGATGATGACGGCAGAGGGCGCGACTTTTACGGTCGGGATGCTGGTCGCCTTTCTGATCTATCGTCAGTATTTTTCAGACGCTGTTGTGCAGCTGGTCACGAAGGGGAATGAGTTCCGACTGCTTTCCCTGCATCTGGATCGTTTGGCGGATATTGTTCATGCTGAGACTGATCGCGCGGTGGAAGGTTATTCGCCTTTGGGCGATTTGGATGGGCGGATCACTCTGGACAGTGTGACCTTTGCCTACTCCCCTGAAGATCCTCTTGTGGTGCAGGATTATAGTCTGGACATTGCCGCAGGTGAGATGGTGACACTCACTGGGCCGAGTGGTGGCGGCAAGACGACATTGATGAAGCTGATGCTCGGGCTTTATGCGCCTGTGGAAGGGCAGATTAAAATTGATGGGCGTGATCTTGCCACGATTGATCCGGCCGACTGGCGCAGTCGGGTGGGCGTGGTCATGCAGGATGATCGTCTGCTGTCTGGAACCATTGCGGACAATATCGCTTTCTTTGATCCTGAACTTGATATGCAGCGCGTCATGAAGGCCGCGCAGCAAGCACGCATTCATGAGACGATCGCGGCCATTCCCATGAACTATCTGGCCGTGATCGGTGATATGGGATCAATATTGTCAGGCGGCCAGAAACAAAGACTCCTGCTGGCCCGGGCGCTTTATCAGCAACCTGACGTACTATTTCTGGATGAAGGCACAGCCAATCTGGATGCTGGGACAGAAAAAGAGATCGTCTCGCTGATCAGTCAGATGACCCTGACACGCGTTATAGTTGCGCACCGCCCTGCCTTCCTAGAGGCCAGTGACCGGGTCATAGCTATTAACTAATATGGTTAACGACTCTTAAGTTTTCAACTATAGCGCGAACTTGTCGTGTTTCTTTGTTTAGGTTGTCCTAAAAATGAACATTTACAGGGCGTTAACCATAAAAAATCCCAAAATGAACCATTTTTCGCTTGTTAGGAGAGCTTAACTTTTGCTTTATTCTTTCTACGCGTGCGGAATAACCCGGCGCGCAACTTAAGAGAGAAGGATTCAACACAATGCGTGAACTGACTGTTGAAGAACTCGACGTTGTAACTGGTGGTCAGCCAGTTATCATCGACTAGTAATTGAGCGATATTAGACGATCTTGTCGTTAGATATGTGGGATAGGGCTCGCTTTTACCGGCGAGCTTTTTTTATGGGTGACACTATTTTTTAAGGTCATTCCCTTACTGTAGTCTCAGAGACCGCAGTGTGACACAGCTGTTCCGATATCTTCTGGCCTTCGGGCTGACCTGGCTCCTGTTAGGTGGGATATTTTCGTACGCTCAACACTCTGACGACACAGACTTTGATGTCAGTCAGGCGATTGTTGAATTTTTCGAAACCCCGCAACCTGAAGCTCAATTGAATCCGTCCGAGTTAACCGAGCTGCCCTACTCTGTGACCTACATCAGAGACGTCGCTGAGGCTGCATTTAGTCGAGATGTCGAGCGGTTGTTACAGACAGTACAAGCTACTGATGCTGATGCCTTCATAGATGCAATCGAGTACGATGAACGAAGCTCGTTTGCTGAAGCCATATTAACTGCAATGAAGCATGACCAGAAGGCAGGTGGAAATCTCAAACTCATCTCAATTCTGGAAGGGTATCTCGATGATGAAGGTTGGTTTCTCCGATCTATTGCTGGGAGTATTTTATCTCACGTTTACATGACTCAAAGTGAGCTCCTTGTTTCAGCGGGTTATGTTCAAGATGCAATAGACATCATTCCTTCAGAACTCTCTCCGGAAACGACCTATGCGCGTCTGGTTGCAGCTGAAGGCGCCATGTCTCTCCATGCAATACAAGGTAACCCTGTATTCTTGCTGGAAGCTGCCCGTATTCAAAAGCGGACCCGGCAAAGTATAGGGAAGGAAATCAATCGCTACGAACTGATGACCAACTTTATTTATGCCTTGAATGAAGATCGCGACTTTTCAGGTGCGGCTGAAATCGCAGAGTTGCTTATAGCGGAGCCTGTACCTGATAATGCGGTGCCAGGGTTGGCTGAAACCTACATGGCAGAGACTTACAATGCTCTGGCGCAATATATGCGCGCCTTATCATTGTCAGAAAATGCCCGTTTAAATGCGACACATCCTGTGATCTTACGTCGTTCGCGCCGTGCTTATCTGATCGCTCTTGCAGGTCTTGGTAGAGAAACAGAGGCGCGTAATTGGATGGTCGAATGGGGCTTGGATCATGATCAAATTGAACTACTAACCGAAGTTGTAAATCCTGACGTCCTTTATGCCGAAGCCCTTCTCGCAATGAACCGAGGAGATACAAAGCTTTGGTCAGATTTGCTGAAACGTTGGACCTCATTTATCTGCACATCGGCCCAACGTTTC
>JBCBGR010000004.1:0-27941 GCA_038526555.1 Pseudomonadota bacterium | reverse complement strand
GTCGCTTTTGCTGGACGTAAGTGGCGGTGGGTGAACTGTTCTCGGACATGGATGTCTCTACATGGATCAGCGAATAAGCATTGCAATTTTCTTTTTCGATGCCACATATCGAAAAACGGTAAATCCACGTAGAGACATCCATGTCCGAGAACAGTTCACCCACCGCCACTTACGTCCAGCAAAAGCGACTCAGTGGAACGAAAGTCTTCTTCATTACAATATTGGGCGTCATTGTCGGTCTATTTCTATTCTTCTTCTTATTGATCACCTTTTTCATCTCCTTGGCGGCCATTGGCTCTGGCGATGATGGTTTTGGTGAGCCGATCGTTCTTGAACTTGATCTGCGTGCCCCCCTGCTCGACTCACCCGTTGCCCCAACCCTCTTCGATGAGAGTCCAGCTTCTGTCGTCGAAATTATCCGCTCTCTTGAGACAGCCAAAACGGATGAAGATGTAAAAGGCGTGTTCATTCGCGGGGAAACATTCGGCATGGCACCCGCCAGTGCCGAAGAGTTGAGACTCGCTTTGCTAGATTTCCGCGAATCCGGGAAATTCGTGATCACCCACGCACAAGGCCTGAACAGCACATCGATCATTCCTTACCACGCGATCAGCGCGTCGGATGAGATTTGGCTACAAGCCAGCACGTCGGTCGCGACAGCCGGTCTTTATTCGCAATCTGAATTCCTGGGAGGCGTCTTCGAAAAGATTGATGCGCAGCCTGAATTCGTCCGACACGGCGAATACAAGAATGCCGTCAATAGCTACACAGAGACAGGTTTCACTGATGCGCACCGTGAAGCCACAACGAGTCTGTTGAGCTCTATTTTCGACCAGACGGTGTCAAATATCGCCACGGATCGCGAGATCAGCGAGGACACATTATTAGGCCTACTTGATGCTGCACCGCATAGTGCAGACGAGGCCCTTCAAGCCAACCTGGTCGATAAGTTGGGCTATCTGGAAGAGGCACGGGTCTATGCCGCCGAAAAGGCCGGCAGCAAGGGCGCCATCTTTAAATCCATTACGGACTATCGTCCTGATGGACATTATACAGCACCTAAAATCGCCCTCATCGAAGGACAAGGCACGATTATGCCAGGTACAAGCGGTGGTGACGGCTTCTTTAACGCCTCACTCAATATGGGCGGAGAAACGCTCGCAGCCGCTTTTGATAATGCGCTCAAGGAAGACGACATTGAAGCAATCATCTTCCGCGTGAGCTCCGGTGGCGGCTCTGCTGCGGCCTCAGACCAAATCATGGCGGCTGTTGAGCGCGCCCAAGCCGCTGAGATCCCTGTCATTGTCACGATGGGTCAATATGCGGCCAGTGGCGGCTATTATGTCTCCGCACCAGCCGATCATATCATCGCCATGCCGCAGACCATAACAGGGTCGATTGGTATCTTTGGCGGCAAGGTCGCACTTTCAGAGACCTTCGCAAATGTTGGTTATAACATAGAAGCCATTCAGTTGGGCGGCGGTTTTGCTGGCGCGTTTAATGGCGATGAACCTTTCACCGACGCGCAACGCGAAGCATATGCCGAAGACATTTCTCGCATGTATGAAGACTTCCTCGGCATTGTCGCTAACGGGCGCGACATGGGTGTGGAGGATGTTCGCGCTATCGCAGAAGGCCGCGTCTGGACGGGACAACAAGCTTTTGAACGCGGGCTGGTCGATGAACTGGGCGGCTTTGATACCGCCCTGCAAGCGGCCAAGCGTTTGGCTGAGCTTGACGCCGATGCGGATATTCAAATTCGTCGCTTCCCGCGCCCGAAAAGCCGCGAGGAGTTGTTTAATGATCTCTTCTCAGGCTCAGCGAGTATTGGGCGCGACTTAGAAGGCCTATCCCTGCTGATGAACCAGCCTGAAGTTCAGGCGGCCTTGCGCGCTCGTGCAACTATCACAACTCGACCCCATGAGATGGAAGCCCACCTCCCCGAAATTCGCTAAACCAAGCAGCGATCTTTCCAAGACCATCTTGTTGAAAGCAGCGCGGCATCGCCGCGCTTTTTGACCTTGTGCGGAGCCACTGCTCCGACCTTGCGCCAAAACATGATCATCGATCCGTCTTTCCCAGAAGCTGGCCGAGTTACATGACCCAGTCACGGGACCAGAAGCATGTACGGGACAAGCCTGCCTTATCTAGAGAAGCCTTATCGTCGTCATAGCTTGCTATGCTTCATACAAATCTATTGAGAAACGTCGGTTGTGACAGCGACTGCATGGCGCGCACGCAGCCGTCGCTGGCACTCAGAATGATCTTTACTCGCGATGGACTATGAGAGCGATCCGTTTTGACAAGAGAAGGCCGACCTTGTGACCATGACTTGATGAACGCGGTTTTGGGATAGTAAATAGTGACCCTCTTTCCCTTACCCCCTTACCTCACAACCCAACAAAAAACCGCGCCACACAGGCGCGGTTTCGTTAAACTCATTTTGAAGAGCCGCCGATGAGCGGCTCTTACTCGCTTGATTAGAAGCGCTTTGTGACGTTCGCAAAGTATGTGCGGCCACCCAGATCATAACCCAAACCACCAAGGGCGAAAATTGAGCTATTGTCTGTGATTGGCGGTGCGTCGTTGAAGACGTTGTTCACACCAACACGGATAACATATGTGTCACGCTGGAATGCGAATGACATGTCATGGACCCAGTAGGAGTCAAGACCATCTGCCTGGAAGCAGTTGAAGTTACCGTCCGCATCACGCGCACCTTCTGCTGCTACACAGTTTGAGAAGAAGGTCGTGACAGGATCCACGTCCACGTCACCGGCCAAACCGCCTGTGGCTGACTCGTCCACGTTCAGGAAGTTTTCGACCATGCTGTCAATATAGCGTGACTGGAACAGGAACTGGAAGTCTTTCCAACGGACAATATTGGTCAGGTTCAAGCGCCATTCTGGGTTACCATACTCGCCGAGCTCGCGGTTGAGAACTGTGCCGTCGACAAGGATTTCTTCCTCAGTCTGTGTGAGCATTTGCGTCGCACGACCGATGAAATCATATGAGATCGGGCTATCCATGATGCCCTTCTCATACTCGAAGCCGAACTCGATGTTATAGTCGATACCCTCGACAATCTGCTGACCTAAGTTCTGGTTCAAAGCAGACACTGTATCCACAAGACCAGAGTTATCATTGCCAGCAACGCGTGGTGAGCGTGTCAGGAAGCCACAAGTCCGGTCTGTCAGACCTGGGGACTGGTAACAGCGGTTCACAATGGTCACAGCTGTCAGCTGATCGATCTCGCCATTCAGCTCAATCTCGAAGTAGTTGACCGCTGCGCGGAACTCGAACTTATCCGTGAAAGGCTGCTCAAACGTCGCACCAATTGAAAGCGCGTTTGATGTTTCTGGCTCCAAGTTCGGGTTAGATCCTGATGCAACAGCCGCACTTGTTCCCAAGAAGACAGGTGTTGCTGTGCCCAATCCACGAATACCGAGTGAAGTAATGTCGGTTCCTGGAATGTTGAAGGGGCCACCACCGTTTGTACAGTTGGCAAGGATCGTGGGATCACGTGTATCCAGATCAGCCTGATATTCACGTGTTTCCGGTGTAGACGGATCGTTATCGTAGTCACCGAACGGAACCGCAAACCCAGGCGTTTCGCATGGGTCCAGAACGTTCTGCTGACCTGTGATCCGGCCGCCAAACTGCTCGCCCAGACCTGGCGCACGGTAGGATGTACCGTAAGACGCACGGAACTGGAGCCAGTCTGTCGGCTGATAGTTACCTTTAATGGAGTAAGTTGTCTCAGCACCGAAGTTGCTTTCATCAGTGTAACGGACCGCACCGTTAACAGACAGAAGCTCAGCAATCGGGTGGTCCGCGAGAAGCGGAATTTCGATTTCACCAAAGAATTCAGTTAGATCACGCTCACCTGTGGCACCCGGATCGTTCAGGAAACCTTCGAAATCACCGGCCAAAGAGGTGTTTGTTTCAATGAAGTCGCGACGGAATTCCGCACCAAGACCGACAAGAATTGTATCACCCATTGGGATGTCAAACAGCTCACCAGAGATATAACCTTGGTACGTCGTCTGTGTGACTTCTGTGTCCGTCAGACGATTCGGGAACAGGTAGGCTGTATCATCGGGATCCTCAAATCGACCACCAAACAGGAAGCTTGGCTGGAAGAAGTCGAGCGGACGACACTGAATTGTCTGACCATTGCCTGGGATGGACCGTGCATCACAAACCGCTTCGCCTGTTGCAGGGTCGATGCGTGTGTTGGCTAGTGTTTGCTCCAGACGTGGCAGGAATGGAATACCGACGATAGAGTCTTGACCACTTGAGCGTGAATAGCTCGCGTAAAAGTCGTAACCCCAGTTACTGAAGATACCATTGTCCAAGAACGGCAAATCACCTTTCAAACCACCGATCAGACGTGTCTGCGCGACGTTGGTCTCATTGCTAAAGTCTGATTCGAAGAACAAAGCGACGGGTGCGCCGAAGTTTCCGAGAACATAATCAGCCGTTAGGTCGATTGCACCCTGACCGGCTGTGTTGTTCGCGGTACGACGCTCGCTGTAGGAGCCTTCGAAGTAGAAGGTCGCGTCACCATACCAGCCTGTCTCATACTCACCCAATGTATAAAGTGTTGTACGCTCAAAGTCTGGTGAGAAGTTCGCGTCCAGTTCTTCTGGGAAGATCAGAAGACCCTGACCTGCAATGCTGTCGGGCTGGATCAAGTCCTGAGCGATCGGAACGCGTGTGAAGTTGGCTGGGAAACCTGCGATCTGAGCACCGGGCTCGTAACGCAAGAAGCCACCTGGGGCACCGGAAACAGAGCCAGCACCGAATGAACCCGCACAGAGGTCAGGCGCGTAAAGTGTGCCCGTACCGCCGCCACCGCGTGTAATCCGTCCACGACAACCGTAGCTGTAAGGCTCGTAGAAGTCAGCAAGATCGCCTTCTGAGTAACCATCTGTACGGCTATGCTCGACGGCGAAGCCCATAAAGCCTTTATCGCCTGTGATACCAGTTGTGAGTGAGATCAGCTGCTGATGACCTGCATTGCCGGGGAGCTCTGGCATTGTTGCAAAGGCGTCGAGCTGGATACCGTCAAAGTTATTTCGAAGCTGGTAGTTGACCACACCGGCAATCGCGTCAGAACCGTAAACAGATGACGCGCCGTCGAGCAGGACGTCAACGCGCTCAATCAGCGAACCTGGGATCATGTTCAAGTCTGGATTCGAGGGAACGCCACGAACACCCGCTGGTGCCAGACGACGGCCGTTGATGAGGACCAATGTCCGGTTCGGGTTCAGACCCCGTAGTGAAGCGTTAGACGCGCCAGGTCCGTTTGGTGCGACCGTTTGATCACCGGAGCCAGCTGCGGCTGATGTTGAAACGCCTGTTGTGAACTGCTGACCCTGAACAACTGTTGTTTGTCCAAGAAGGTCAGCCGCTTCGACGAGACCAAGGTCACGCGCCAGCTCACCATCAATGACCTGCAGCGGAGAGGCTGATGTAAATTCGTTACGGCGAAGACGTGAGCCTGTAACGACGATAGTGTCTTCGTCGCCAAATGCTTCATCATCTTCTTCGAGAAGCTCAAGAAGCTCTTCATCCGCACTCTCAGGAGCATCGGTGCTTGTGTCTGCATCTTGAGCGTAGGCGGGGGCGGTTGCGAGGAGGATGGTCCCCAGAATTGACGTCTGGAATAGACGCCTCTTGTCTACAAATGTCATTGTATACCCTTCGTGACCCAGTAGGTGTGGTTACGCTGGACGATCCCAACGCACATAGTTTCATGTAAAAAAACAGAAATGACAAAGTCGCAAGGTAATATGTGAAGAAAATTTCAGATAAAAATTCCTTTTGAAGCAAGTGTTGCATTTTTGTCACCTCAACACGTTTGCGTTTAAACTGGACAAATTTCTGTGTTTGCGGAGGTCATTCTAGATGCCATCTCGCCTTCTCAGATTGCGTTCGACCCGTTACTGATTGTTCAAGAATGCTCTTGAGGGGATCTACATGTCGCAAATGTTCAGTCGTACTCTGACCCATCGGACTCTGGCCAGTTTGCTTATTGCATATTCGCTCAGCGCCGCCGCTCATGCCCGTCAAGACACACCCGCTGTGGGCCTCGACGCCGTTTATAAATGTGCGCAGGAAACAGACGAAACCAAACGACTGGCTTGCTTTGATGCCGCCACGAAACAGCTTAAAAGCGCAGAAGATAGTGGTGACATCGTCACTGTCACCCGTGAAGACGTGGAAGAGGAGCGTCGCAACAGCTTCGGTTTCGCGACATCCACATTTTCCAGCATGAGGAACCTGTTCACGGGCGGTGCTTCAGATTCGAGCGAAGAGACAGGGTCGAGCGATAATGCCACGCAGCTGGCCAATACAGCCCCCTCTGGAACAGCACCGACACCGCGTCGTAGTGTTTCCAACCCGCTCGCCGATTTGGAGATCCTCAGCGCTTCACTCGTCAAGACAGAGGAGTTTGGCTACCAGCGGACACGGTTCTTCCTGAGCAACGGGCAAGTCTGGGATCAGCAGGAAGCCGGCCGTTTCCGTGTTCCCCGGACTAGCGGTGGTGAGCAGAATACGGCAGAGATTCGCCGCGGCGCTCTCGGCTCTTACATCCTGCAATTGAATGGTGAAGGTAAATCTATTCCCGTCAGGCGCCGTCGTTAACGTCACAGAAGGTTCACGAAGCCTCCCTTTGATGTCAATGGACAGAGAGCGGCACAGCTTGTAATTGTCATGGAAATTGACGGGGGATCGACAGAATCGCCCGTACCACTTTCATCGAGCCGGAGACGCCGCACCGCTCATGTCGATTCCCTTCGTTAAAGATTTCACCTTCGACTATGGAGTCGCGGATCGCCTGAGCCCGCTTGTGACACGGGTCGTGGCCGATAATCCCGGTCCCTTCACTTACACCGGAACAGGTGTTTTCATCGTGGGCGGTGGCGACACAGTCTGTGTTATTGATCCCGGTCCCGTGACCGATACGCATGTTGCCGCGATCGATAAGGCGCTTGAGGGCAAAACTGTCAGCCATATTCTGGTCACCCACCATCATATTGATCACAGCCCCCTCGCCGCGCCACTAGCCCAGAAACATGGCTGCAAGGTCTACGGTTACGGCACACAGCCCGTGCCGCCACAGGGCGGCGAGATCCGCTTGGAAGCGGGCGATGATCTCTCTTTCAAGCCGGACGTTGAAATCCGCGACGGTCATGTCTTTGAAGGTCCCGACTGGACCCTGGCCAGCATACATACGCCGGGCCATACATCGAACCACCTCTGCTTCGCGCTGAAGGAAGAAAACTGTTTGTTTTCAGGGGATCACATTATGGGCTGGTCCACATCGGTCGTCTCACCGCCCGACGGCGATATGGGTGATTATCTGGCGTCCCTTTACCGCATTCTGGAGATGGATTTCGATGTCATCCGGCCGACACATGGCCCTGCCATTCGTGAGGTCCGGCCATTCGTTCAGGCCTATATTGATCATCGGCTGAACCGCGAAGCACAGATCGAAGGCGCGCTTGGCTCAGGCCTGACGCAGATCGGCGATATTGTGGCCGAACTCTACCAAGCCGTCGACAAGCGGCTTCATCCGGCGGCCGCGCACAGCGTCCTCTCCCACATCATCCATATGCGCAAAACAGGGCGCGTGACCGCAGACGGGCCTGATAGTCTGCGACAGGATTACCGCCTCGTGAGTGAGTCCGCGTAAGGCCCTATTCAGCCATAGCGGTCAGGAACTTTTCGATTCGAGCGGCATTCGCGCCCAAGTCAGAGCCGCCGACACGGCTGACAGAACGGATATCGAGGCGCGTCCCGCCACCGTCCGCCGGACGCAAGCGAATCATCACATCATCCTTGAACCCGTACCAGAAGGTCGTGTCCGTGGCATCGATTCGGCCTGCGGCCGCATCAGCTTCCTTTATCGCCCAGCCCATATCGCGGACGACTTGCTCTGCACGGCCAAAGACAATGTCAGGCGATTCTGACAGTACCAGCGTGCGAATCTGCGGATAGGCTTGCGTCTGCAAAGCTGAGACGAGCTTTCCACCCTCGCGATCACGTTTACCGGCATAACTGACCGTATTGACGCCAGGCGTGGCCTCGCGCTCGGCCATAATGGTCTCGCCAAAGATCGGCGGGTCTTGCGTATCGGTCGTGATATCATGAATGAAGGGCAGGCTGGCCGCTGTCGACTGAACGGACCGAAGGTTCAGAAATGCGGCCAGCGGAATGATGATGGCGAGCCCGGCGACTATCAGGCCTTTGCGCGGCTTAATGAGGAAGAATAGCAACAGGCTGATCACACCGAAGGCGAGCGTTGCCATCAGCACTAGCGGCCCTATTTCGCGCGTCAGTGTTCCCAGACCAAACTGCCAGGACCAGAGACCGAAGCGGCTGCCTAATCCAGCCACCATGAAGACCAGGGGTGAGAGGATCGCGAGAACAAGCGTTAGGCGCAAAACCCACTGTCTAAAGCGAACGCGCTTGGACGGCTTCGGCTCTTTCGGGGTCCCTCCCGGCATGGGTGTGTCGGTCACCACCGGGCCGTGATCGGGTGTAGCTGTTTCAGGGTCGTTCTTCGGATCAGTCATGATGAGACCTTAAAGCGCATTACGGGTAAAGACGAGTCTTCGTCCAACTCTCGTCACCATCGCGTGTGTAAAGGATCCGATCATGTATACGAAATGCGCCATCTTGCCAGAACTCAATCGCATACGGGACCACGCGATAACCAATCCAGTGCGGCGGGCGTGGTACGTCTTGTCCTTCGAAGCGCGCTTCTGTCGCGTCCATTTCCGCAATCAGTGTGTCGCGATCTTCGACGGGGCGGGATTGATCTGACGCCCAAGCGGAGAGCCGCGAGCCGCGCGCCCGATTGGCGAAGTAAGCATCAGAATCTTCCGAGCCGACTTCCTCGACACGTCCGCGAACCCGCACTTGGCGGCGTTGTGTTTTCCAATGAAAACAGAGCGCTGCCTTGGAAACCTCACCCAGCTGTTCGCCCTTGGCTGACTCCGAATTCGTATAAAATGCGAACCCGTTCTCCGAGAGACCTTTAAGCAAAACAATCCGAACATCCGGCTGTCCGCCTGCATCGACAGTCGCCAAAGCCATGGCGTTGGGATCATTGGCCTCAGTCTCACCTGCGCGTGCGAGCCAATCATCAAACAGTGCAATCGGGTCAGAAACATCAATCCAGGAGAGATCGCGATCCGAATTATCAGCCAGATAGTCAGTCGCTGTCGGGGTTCCGGGAATAGAATCAGTCATGGCCTGATTATTTACGTAAAACGGTCTGTTAACGATGTCTTTTAGGAGCTTGTTGACTCTCTGTCGTCATGTTTTCTTTTTATTAGGTATGAAAAAGGGACCCATCCTCGATGACACGGCAGAAAGCGCTTCTAATCCTTGGTTGCCCCATGAATGCGCGTGAAGCCGATATCCGCGCCGCATGGCGTAAAAAAGCCAAGTTCTTTCATCCGGATAGCCCCTACGCCAACATTAACGCCTTCATGCAGGCGAAGAATGCGTTTGAGACTCTGATCCCGCCCGCCCCACAATCTGTGCGCGTTCGCGCTGGCGGTCGTCGTTTCTAGCCTCATTTTGAGCGCGGCATAACAGCGAGAGCGCTTCCCTTCCCGCAAAGACCCCGTTAAGCGCCCCCAATGGCTTTTAATTCCTTCGGTCGGCTGTTTCGCGTCACCACATGGGGTGAATCGCATGGCCCCGCGATTGGCTGCGTGGTCGATGGCTGTCCGCCCCGTATTCCACTCTCGAAATCCGACATTCAGCCCTTCCTAGACGCCAGACGCCCGGGCACGTCGCGCTTTGTGACCCAACGCCGCGAACCCGATCAGGTCAAAATTCTGTCCGGCGTCTTTGAAGGTATGACGACTGGCACACCGATTAGCCTTTTGATCGAAAATCAGGACCAGCGGTCCAAAGATTATTCTGAGATCAAGGATCGCTATCGCCCTGGCCACGCCGATTATACGTATGACGCCAAATATGGCCATCGCGACTATCGCGGCGGCGGGCGATCCAGCGCGCGGGAAACCGCCATGCGCGTCGCCGCAGGCGCGGTAGCGCGAAAGATCATTTCTGATGTGACCTTGCGCGGGGCTGTGGTCGCCATTGGGGATCAGGACATCAACCGCGCGAACTGGGACTGGGCGGAAACGACCAACAACCCCTTCTGGTGCCCGGACGCAAAGGCTGCGAAAGCCTGGGAAACCTACCTCGACGGCATCCGTAAAGACGGCAATTCCGTCGGCGCGACGGTCGAAGTTCAAGCCGAGGGTGTCCCTGTCGGATGGGGTTCCCCCGTCTATGCCAAGCTCGACACCGATATTGCGGCCAATCTGATGAGCATCAACGCCGCCAAAGGTGTGGAAATCGGCGACGGTTTCGCGGCGGCGCGGTCTAAAGGCACTGACAATGCGGACGAAATGCGGTTGAGTGCAGATGGAAACATTGAATTCCTGGCCAATCATAGCGGCGGTATTCTCGGCGGGATTAGTAATGGCAATACGATCACGGCCCGCCTGGCCATCAAACCGACTTCATCCATGCTCACGCCGACGCGCTCCGTGAATGCCAAGGGCGAAGAGGTCGAAGTGGTCACCAAAGGCCGCCATGACCCTTGCGTCGGTATCCGCGCCGTTCCCGTCGCCGAAGCCATGCTCGCCTGCGCCCTGGCCGATGCCTACTTAATGCACCGCGCACAAATCGGAGAATCCTGATGTTTCCCATCATTATTGGATCAGCTTCCACTCTTATTGGCGGGGCTTATCTAGTCCGGCGGAGCCTGTCTGGGCCGAGTCTGAAGAAATATGACACCGCGCCGCCCCTGTTCCGGGATACAGACCCGAATAGTGATGGGCTGAAAAAAGTCAGCGCCTATCTGGTCGAGAATTTCATCAAGCCTGCTCTCGAAGAAAAGACAAAAGCCGGAGCAACAACGGGATGGGAAAATAAGCGGGAGCGGTTTGAGCAGGCCGGCCTTGCCCGCACAGACTTGAAGGCCGAATATCAGGATGACTGGATCGAGGTGGAAGGCAGGAAAATCCACGGTCGGTGGACCTTGGTCGATGGCTATGATCCGGATCGCCGCATTCTCTATTATCACGGCGGCGCATTCACGGTCGGGTCTGACGTGTCCCATCGTCCGCTCACTGTCAATCTAGCCAAGCGGACGGGATGCGCTGTCTTTGCGCCAAATTATCGGCTCATGCCGGAAAACAAACGCCGGGAGGCCATCTCTGATGCACGTGCCGCCTATCACTGGATCTTGGACAACGGACCAGATGGCCCTGCCCCCGTTAAAGCGCTGGGCGTGGCGGGTGACAGTGCCGGCGGAAATCTCACTCTGATGATTTCCAACTATGCCCGAGATCACGGCCTGCGCGCCGCCGATGCGATCTTTGCGCTCTCTCCGTCTGTGGATAGCACTGCAGCCTCTCCCACTTTCAAGGCCAATCTCGAAACAGATTTGATGCTGCAACCGCTCCTCACGCCCTTGGTCAAAGTGCCTCGAACACTTCTGCTTTTGGGCATGAAGAAGTCGATCAATATGAACCCGTCTGATACGGATGTGAGCCCGGTCTTTGCTGACCTGTCCGGCCTGCCGCCCACATTGGTGCAGGTGAGCTCCGCAGAAATGCTCTATGGCGACGCGGTCCGCTACGTGAACAAGGCCAAAGCCGAAGGCACAGATGCCACGCTGCAAGCCTGGTCGCATATGCCGCATGTCTTTCAGATTTTTGATGACGTCCTGCCCGAAGCGCATGACGCGCTGGACGAGGCCGCCGCCTTCTTCAAACAACATGGCGTGGCCAAGGCTTAGATTACCAGCACATTAACCATAGTTGAACCGGACATGAATGTCCGGCTCAGAGAGGCTTCAAACGGGCCTCGCTAGAGACATCTCATCGGCTTGGGATTCCCTCAGGCCGAATAACCAGGAGATGATCTCATGAAGAGCCTCACGAAAAACCTGGCGGTTGCAACTGTGGCGGCCGCCGCCTTCACACTCCCAGCAACAGCGTCTGCTGCGGATTATCGCAAATGCAATGACACAGAGACCGCGGTCGTCGGTGGACTGGTTGGGGGCTCACTCGGAACGATCATCGGCGAGGAAATTGCGGGTCGCGGCAATCGGACAGAAGGCGCTGTGGCCGGCGCGCTGATTGGCGGCGTGGTTGGCGCGGCCATTGGCGACAGTGTCAGCAATTGCGAAAAAGATGGTGTTATCTACCGCGATGGTCGGATCATTGGCACGCAGACGGGCTTCCGTACCGTCGATCATCGCCGTCATTCTAACGACCGCAAGCGTTACTATAATGATCGCGGGCGACACTATAATGATCGCCATCGGCAACGCGACTTCAATGATCGCCGTCGCAACCGCGGCTTTGGCTACACGGCACAACAGCATGATCGTGACCTGCGTCGGATTGAACGCCGCATGGATCGCTTGCGGGCCGAACGTCGCGATCTGAAGAACAGACGTCATTATGGACAGCGTCGTGGCGTGGAGCGTCGCCTGCGCGATATCGCTTACGAGCTCGACTTCCTGAAAGATGAACGCAGGCGTTTGAAGCGGCTATGGGATCAAAGCCGACGCCATAATCATCGCCGTCACGACTATAATTACAAATGATAGAAGTGACAGTTCACGTTTCGGGGATGCCCTGCCCCTCCATCCGGGGCGTCCCCACTGCGAAGGCTCCAGTCGAAAGGCTGGGGCCTTTTTCGATCATGTTTCTAGATTCCCTTGTGGGTTGAAAAGGAAAGAATATTTCCCCTCTCATAATATTTGTTCTCAAAAATGACGTAAAATTGAGTTGAGCAATCTATACTTGCCTAACTCTTGCAAAGCCAACGTCATGACGTTCAAACGTATCGCACTCCTTTCGCTGCTCGTAATGACTGGCTCAGCTTTTCCGAACATCGCGTCGGCAAACTGCAGTAGTTCGAGCCTTTATTGCTCATCTTCCTCGTTCCGAACCGCGCCGACATTTCATCGCGGTTCCACGACAAGCTGGCGCAGCTCCCCGACATTTAGAACGGAAACCAGCGCGCAATGTCCGAGCGGATCTTCTTTGCAACCAAACGGGACTTGCCTGATTAGAGGCTCCAGCTTTTCCAGCTTCACAGGATCTTCGTTTCGCTCGTCGCCGATAACGCGCTCAAGCTTCCTGGGAAGTAACAATGTGCAATGCCCGAGCGGGACATCGCTTCAACCTGATGGCACGTGCATGATGCGGGGGTCGCACTTCGGATCATCGACCCCTCGTTTCGTTGGATCAACACCGATCTCAACACGGTTCTACACATCCTTTGGTTCGTCTTCATTCCCATCGACAAGATCGCACACATCGTCTTTTTCCGGGAATTATGTGCCCTGCCCGCCCGGCACGGTTCAACAGCCTGATCAATCCTGCCTCGTTTCCAACACGGGATTTGGAACGCCAATCACACAAAGCACGCCGATTTACGGAAATGCCCCCACCTACGGCTACCCATCATCGAATGTGCCCTACAATAATGAGGCCGCTTACCCAGCGCCGACAGCCGTCATCTTCATCGGAAGCCTTCCACCGCAGTCACGGTAAAGTTGACGCCTGAGGGCTCTGCCGAAGATTTTCGCGAAAATTGTGCTGGGATCGAAACATTAACGCCGAGTTCAGATTTAGTTCATCTGGACTCTGATTAAGGGATCTCAAGATATCTTAAGACTTTATTAAGATATCCAATCAGTTCGGTGTTGGTTGGTCGATCGGCACCTAAAACGAGGAGCCTGACCCATGATGAAGCGATTGACACTCACCGCCGCCATTTTAGGGGCGGCCAGCTTTGCGCCTAGCCTCGCCAGCGCGCAATATTACTCTTACCCGCAAAGCAACAATAACACGAACCAGGTCGTCGGTGGACTAATTGGTGGAACCGTAGGCTCCGTCGTTGGTCGCCAAATTGCCGGGAGTGGTAACCGCACTGAAGGCGCGATCATTGGCGGCATCGTCGGCGGTGTTGCCGGGACAGCCATCGCCAATACAGGTAGCAGCTATAATCGTGGCTACACATCACGGCCTGTTTATCATAGCCGCCCGGCCTATTACTCGCCACCGCGCCGCGTGATCCATTCCCAGCCACGCTATCACTATTCTGCGCCGCGTCGGGTTTATAGCCAACCGCGTTACACGTATTCGCAGCCTCGTTATACCTACTCACAGCCGCGCACTGTCTATTCGCAGCCACGCTATAACTACTCACAGCCGAGCACGCTGAACCGTGGCACAGTCACTGGCGGCCTTGTCGGCGGGACTGTGGGCTCGATTGTCGGGCGTCAAATTGCCGGGAGTGGCAACCGGACTGAAGGCGCCATTGTTGGCGGCATTATCGGTGGCATTGCTGGATCTGCAATTGGTAACCGCAACACGCAACGCAGCTATTCGCAGCCCTACAGCTACACTGCGCCGCGCTCTCGCACGCATTACAGCTCACCCTATGGTGGGACGACCTACAATGTTGGCAGCAGCCATTCGTTTAATGCAAATTGCCCCGCCGGGACACGCCCAAGCCGTGACTCCTTCACAGGCAGCACGGTCTGTGTGATCCGCTAAGCGCGCTCATCATACCTAGAAAAAGAAAAGCCCGATTCGTTGGAACCGGGCTTTTTGTTTGTTTTGGCGATGGGTTTACTTGAACCGGACTTTGGCCATGAAGCCATCATCAACGTCACGTTCTTCCGGGTCTCCGTAGACGACAACTTGCCCGACGCCGCCGGAGCTCGCATCAACGCTCTTGGTCGCGTGGACTGTCAGTTCACCAACGCCGCCCATTTCCGCATCGACTGAGGTGCAGACCAGATCGCGCGCATCAATATCGCCCACGCCTGCCAGCTCGACATCCAGAGAGTCACAGCGACCTTCCAGTTGCAGATCACCAACGCCTTCAAGCGACACATCGAGTGAGCCGCCATCAACACCTGTCACCTCACCCGTGGCCACGCCTGTGATCTGCAGATCGCTGAGCGACGGCATGGTGATCACAGCCAGAACGGACTTGCGGTTATTATTGTTGTTCCATCTTTTGCCATTGTCCTGGCGGTTGTCGAGAATCAAGCGGTCGCCGGACACGCGCACGTCAAGATCTTCGGCTTCTTTCTGGCTCGCTTCTGTGCGGACAGAGAAGCTTTTGCCGACTTCGATTTCAAGCTCATACACGCCCATGACTTTGATCTCGTCAAATCCGTCTAAGTCGTAGGTTTGAACGACATCGCGATTGCTGTCGCTTTTATCTTTGGCCGAAGCCGTTTGGACACAGGCTGTCCCGGCAAAGAGCAACGCTGCAGCAATCGCCGTTGTGGTCAATGTTTTCATAATCGTCTCCTTATCGGTAAACGATATGTAACGACAAGTGTCGTGTCAAGCCTAATTTGAACTAAAGCGACTCGTAGAAACGATAGGCTTGCCCTTGCGCTTCGCCCTGGATTTCGTCCTCTTGCATCACAATCCGACCATCAATTATGGTGTGGGTCGGCCAGCCTGTGACTTCACGTCCGTCATAAGGTGTCCAGCCGGAGCGGTTCGCTTGGTCTGCATCCCGGATCATGCGTTTGGCTTTCATATCAACAATGGTGATGTCGGCATCATAGCCCACAGCCAGTCGCCCTTTGCCAATGACGCCCCAAACCCGGTTCACCCCGTGGCTGGTCAGATCGACAAAGCGTTCCAGCGTCAGCGCACCCTTATTCACCCAGTCGAGCATCAGCGGGACAAAGGTCTGCACACCCGGCATGCCGGACGGGCTGGCTGGATAAGGCATGGATTTTTCTTCCAGCGTATGCGGCGCGTGGTCCGTGCCTATCACATCGAACGTCCCGTTGCGAACCCCTTCCCAGAGGCCCTGTGCGTTCTCATAATCACGAATGGGCGGGTTTTGCTGCACACGGCCTTCCAACTGCTCATAGGCTTCGGGGCCATAGATCGTCAGGTGGTTCGGCAGGATCTCACACGTCACCAGATCTTTGTTCGCCGCCAGAATCGGGACTTCTTCCGCCGTGGAAATATGGAGCACGTGAATGCGCTTATTCGCTTCGCGCGCCATGCGGATCAGGCGCTTCGTGGAGATAATCGCGCTCTCTTTATCGCGCACATCCGTGTGAGAGGTCCAATCCCCCTCTCGCGCCAAATGGCGGCGTTCCGCCATGCGGGCCTCATCCTCTGAGTGGAAACTCGCTCGGCGCTTGATCGATTTCAGCACGCGGCGAAGCCCGTCATCATCCGCGATCAGCAGATCGCCCGTGGAAGCTCCCATAAAGACTTTCACGCCGCAGCAGCCTGGCAACCGTTCCAGCTCATTCAGATGATCGGCGTTGGCGTGTGTGCCGCCCACATAGAAGGCGTAGTTACAAAACATGCCGCCATGATCTTTCTTGCCTGCCGCCCGGTCGAGCTTGTCTTGGAGCATGCTCGCTGTTGAGGTCGTCGGATTCGTGTTCGGCATTTCAAACACGCCTGTGACGCCGCCAAGAACTGCCCCCATCGATCCGGTGCGCAAATCTTCTTTATGAGTCGGCCCAGGTTCACGGAAATGAACCTGGCTATCGATCACACCCGGCAGGACATGGAGGCCCGTCGCATCGACAGTATGCCCCGCATCGGCCTGCCCCAGTTCGCCGATGGCTGTAATCTTCCCGTCTTTAATGCCCACATCAGCGCGGGCACGGCCACTCTGGTTGACGATGGTACCGCCGCGAATGATCATATCGAAAGTCTGAGTCATGACGCTTCATTAGCGAAATCGTCGCAGGCGCGCGACTCCCTTTCCGCCCTCTTTAACCGTATAGTTCAGTAATGAGCCCGGAAGCTGTCTCATATCGCTGGCTAAGTCTGCACTGCTGGATGCTGCGAACCGTCCTGCCTGCGGCAGGCGCGCTGATCGCTGTCTTGCTCCTGCTACAATCGATCGGCCCCGACAAAGGCACGCTGGATCATACCGCCGTGCTCGTCGGATTTAGCGCGCTTTATTTCATCCTGTTTCGCGGCGGGCACATCCTGATGATCCGCAGCCTGCATTCCGAGATGATGAATAAGCACCAAGAGGCGTACCGGGAGAAGCTTGCCGCTTTCGCACAAGGCGAGCTAAAACGCCGAAACCTCGGCTTCACCCTTGCACGGGTCAAACGCGATATTCTCGTCGAAGCGCGGGAAGCCGAAGACCGCAAGCGCGATCAGCTATTTCCTAAATAAGCCTAATCCATCACCTCATACAGCACGATCATGTGCCCATCAGGGTCGACGAACGAGACTTCCGTAAAGATGAATTCCGTCCCACCTGAGACGCGCGGCTCGGTCATCTCGAGACCCAGCGCTCTCAACTTCTCCATGATCTCTTGAATGCCGTTCACGCCGATCACGACCGTACTCATATAGGGTGTGCGATCTGCCGGGCGGGGCAAGTCAACGTTGGAGACTTCCGTCAAGCCAAAGACCCGGTCCTCCATCGCCTCACCGAGATAGGTGAAGCGCATCCGGCCCTCTGGCGGGATGGCAAAGACGGGATAGGAATAGCTGTCCAACGCGCTCGTCCCGATTGGCGCAGCCTCAAATCCGATAATATCGCGGTAGATTTCCAGCGACCGTTCCAAGTCGGCCACCAGCAGGTTGGGGCGCTTCACATGCGGATAGGTAAATTGGGTGATTTTCTCAGTCTGCTTCAGCTCTGGCGGTGCCTCATCAATAATGGTCGTCACACAGGCGGACAGCAAGAAGGCGGGAATAAGGATAAGCTGTTTCATGGACGTATGAGTATTCCGTTCCGATCAGAGTGTCTTTGACCTAAGTTCATGTCTGTGGCAGCGGGTTTGCGATGACAAAGCCTTCCATAATGAATGACTGGACGGAACTATCGCGGCTCTTGCGAACTCGATGGATTCGGCGTTTTGCAAGCTGGAGCTTCGGCATCAGCCCACGTCTATCGGCTAATCGGCTGTCAAAGCTCATGACCGAGAAAAACTACGAAAAAGTCCAAAGTTTTCTCAATGACCGATCACCCGAGCGTGTGAAAGCATTACGCGTCTATGCTCTGACCAATCAGGAGCAAGCGTCTGCAGCTCTACGCATGACCATCGTCATCAACGTCTCAATCCCTGTCATTTTCATGACCTTGAGCACGCAGATTTCTGATGGTCGTTTTTGGGATTCCGTCTGGGATTTATATGCAAGCGCTCCAGGCGGCATCGCAATCATACTCAGCACGCTGATTGCCGCTTTGGTCGTACTGTTTATAATTCTTGTCTGGGGCGCAAGCCGATTGGGCGAAGCCCGCGACATCCGCCATCTCATCGACCTTTATGCCGCTGAGCGCGGTATCTATTTCGGACTGGAAGACGCGGATACCTTTCAGAGCGAATAGGTTGCGCTTACGGGCGGACCCCCCTATTCAGGTCCCATGTCGAGAATAATTCGAATTATTAGCCCGATACGCGCCTAGATCACGGCGACGCGTATCGGGATTCGCCTCCTCGACATTCAAGATTCAAAAGACCCGACAATGACCGAACCTCAACGCGACTACCGCGACACGCTCTTCCTTCCGAAGACAGATTTCCCCATGCGCGCTGGCCTGCCCAAGGCCGAGCCGAAATGGCTGGAGCAATGGAACCAGGCCAAGCTCTATGAGCAGCTGCGTCAGCAATCCAAAGACCGCCCGCAATATTGCCTGCATGACGGCCCGCCCTACGCCAATGGCCACATCCATATGGGCACGGCGCTGAACAAGATTCACAAAGACCTGATCAACCGCAGCCACCAAATGGCGGGCTACGATGCCAATTATGTCCCCGGCTGGGACTGCCACGGCCTGCCGATTGAATGGAAAGTCGAAGAAGAATTCCGCGCCAAAGGTCGGGCGAAAGAAGATGTCCCCGCCTCAGAATTCCGGGCGCGCTGTCGTGAGTATGCCCAAAAATGGCTCGACACCCAACGCGAAGAATTCATGCGCCTCGGCGTAATCGGCGATTGGTGGAACCCCTACGTCACGATGAAGCCTGAATCAGAGGCCGATATCTGCGAAGAGCTGCTCAAAATCGCGATGAGCGGCCAGCTCTATCGCGGGTCTAAGCCGATCATGTGGAGCCCGGTCGAGCAGACGGCGCTGGCGGAAGCGGAAGTGGAGTATCACGATAAGAAGGGCACGCAGATTTATGTGCGGTTTCCGGTCAAAAGGACGGGCGATCTTTCGAAACTCGCTGGGATCGTCCATGGAGTAGTTGTCCAAATCACCACCGAGGTATTCTCAAGCAACTCTTCCAACAAGCCTTCAAAAACGGCTCCTGTAAGGTCACTAGAACCCTCAGGTAATTTGGACAACTACTCCATGGACGATCCCAGCGAATCGCGCGGTGAGCTTCTCACCAAATATTTCTTACGGGCTTTATGAGATCACCGAACTTGGCGACCCAGGCTTCCCGCTTGGCCAGAAAGTTGGCGACAAGCTAATTGTTGCTGACAAATTATGGAGCGAGGTCGCAAAGGCTAGTCACATTACCGGTTTTCTCCGCACAGCAGATATTTTTGAAGAACTCTCCGAGTTTGTCCTCTCCCATCCCCTGTCAGGAACCGTCGAAGGCTTCGACCACCCCATCCCTATGCTCGCGGGCGACCACGTCACCGATGATGCCGGGACGGGCTTCGTCCACACGGCCCCCTCCCACGGCGAGGACGACTTTAATGTCTGGATGGCGAATACGGATAAGGTGGAAGCGCTGGGCGCGGACCCGGCCGTGCCTATGACGCTCGACGATGCAGGTTGCTACACAGCCGTCGTTGGCGAGCGCTTCGAAGGGCTCGACGTTATCCGCACCTCCGGCAAGAAACGTGGGCAGGACGGCCAAGCCAATGCCGAAGTGATCAAGGCGCTGGTGGAAGCGAACAACCTGCTCGCCCGCGCACCGATCACGGTGCGGGACGCCCATAGCTGGCGCTCCAAAGCGCCCGTCCTGCGCCGCGCCACGCCGCAATGGTTCATCTCCATGTCCAAAGGCGGCCTGCGTGAAACAGCGCTCGCTGAAATCGACAAGACCACCTTCTACCCCGAACGCGGGCGTAACCGCCTGCGCACCATGGTCGAAGATCGCCCCGACTGGCTGATCAGTCGTCAACGCGCTTGGGGTGTGCCGATCACCCTCTTAGTGGACGCAGACGGCAACATGCACACAGACCGCGATGACGCGGACGCGATCAATGCGCGTATCCTGGCCGCGGTGCGCGAACACGGGGTCGATGGTTGGTTCGATACGCCAACAGAAGAATTCATCGCGGAACCGGGCTGGACAAAAGTCACCGACATTCTCGATGTCTGGTTTGACTCAGGCTGCACCCACGCTTTCTGTCTGAAACAGCGCGACGACCTGCCCGACCGGGCGGATCTCTATCTGGAAGGCTCAGACCAGCATCGCGGCTGGTTCCAGTCCTCGCTCTTGGAGAGTGCCGCCGTCTACGGCGAAGCGCCTTACAAGGCGGTGATGACAGACGGGTTTGTGGTCGATGAAAAGGGCCTGAAAATGTCCAAATCGCTCGGCAATACGATGAGCCCGCTCGACATCGCCAACCAATATGGCGTGGATATTTTGCGCCTCTGGGTCGCCAGTTCCGATGTCTATTCCGACCTGAAAATTGGCAAAGACATCATCCAGACCAATGTCGATGCCTATCGGAAGCTACGCAATACGCTGCGCTATCTGGTTGGTGCCTTGGACGGCTATGATGAGGCCGATGCGGTGGAGTATGATGAGATGCCCGCGTTAGAGCGCTGGGTCTTGCATCGCCTGCACGAGATCACGGGCAAGCATAAGGCGTGGGTGGCAGGCCACGAACATCGCCGGATTTATTCCGAATTGTTCAATTTCTGCACGAATGACCTCTCGGCCTTCTACTTCGACATCCGCAAGGATGCGCTTTATTGTGATCCGCTGAACAGCACACGTCGCCGCGCGTGTCGGACCGTCATGCACGCCATTTTTGAGCGTCTGACAACGTGGCTCGCGCCGATCCTCTGCTTCACGATGGAAGAAGTCTGGCGCACCCGGAACGAGGCGAGCGTGCATCTCGAACTTTATCGCGATGCACCGGAACGATGGGAGAATGCGGCCCTCGTCTATCATATGGAGCAAGTCCGCGCCTTCCGGGACAGTGTGAATGAGGCGATTGAACCCCTGCGCAGGGATAAGGTGATCAAATCATCCTTGGAGGCCCGCGTGGTCGCCCCAGCCGGTGATTTGATCCCGACGCTGGATGCGCTCGGAATTAGCCGGAATGACGTCTATGCCGACCCGGCAGACCCGACCGACCTGCTGGCGGATTACCTCATTGTCTCCGAAGCCGATCTGGCAGGCGCGGACATCAAAGTTGAAGACCTCAAAGAGACGCAAGCCAAGAAATGCGCCCGCAGCTGGAAATATTTCCGTGGTGACGATGAAATCACGCCACGGGACCGCGCGGCGGTGGAGGCGTTAGGGTGACCAACGATTGTCATCCCGGCCAAGCCCTCAAGGGCGCAGAGCCGGGACCTGACGGCACGGAACACGCGTCTGGATTTACCGTAAGGTCCCGGATCGCCTTCGGCGTCCGGGATGACAGAAAAAGGTTTCATTGGTCTTTCCTTCCCCGAGCAGGGGAAGGTGGGCTTTGCCGACGGGCAAAGGTCGGAAGGGGGTGTTATCCCGCTCTATCCGGCTCACCCCCCTCAGTCTCGCTTTCGCTCGACAGCTCCCCCTGCTCGGGGGAGCAATGATTTATCCCCTTCCCCGCATGCCGCACCGCTCCGGGCGTCTTGCTCAGCTTCGGGGTTACATTCGGCATGGGAACTTCGCCGAAGCGATCACTTTTCGCTGTCACGACAGACCCGCGCGCCTGAAAGTGCACGTCATCTAAAATATCCGGCGCGCGGTAGAGTTTCGAGCATGGCACGCCGTGTTCATTCATCAGGTCTTGCACCTGATCAGCGGTATGCTCGGACGTCCAGCCCGTAATATACTGATCCAGTTCCACCTGATTTTGGCCCCGTGAGATATGGTCTACGTAACGGGGATCACTCGCCATGTCCGGCTGCCCCATCGCTTTGCAGAGCCGAGTGAAGACTGTGTCCTGGTTAGCGCCAATGACCACCATGCCGTCTGAACAGTCATAAATATTACTCGGCGCAATGCCGGGTAAAAAGCTGCCAGTGCGTTCGCGTATGCGCCCCTCAATCGCATGTTCCGGGATCATCGCTTCCGAGAGCGCGAGACAGCTTTCCACAATCGAGGCGTCGACCACCTGCCCCTCCCCGGTTTTGCTGCGATGATGCAGGGCGACCAACGCGCCTTGAAACGCAAACATAGCCGCAAGACTGTCGCCCAAGCTGATCCCGGCACGACTGGGTTTGCGGTCCGGGTCACCCATCAGGTAGCGTAAACCGCCCATCGCTTCGCCGACAGCCGCGTAGCCTGCGCGTCCCGCATAAGGCCCCGTCTGCCCATAACCCGACACGCGGACCATGATCAGGCCGGGATTGATGGCGGACAGGGCTTCATAGCCCAGCCCCCATTTCTCCATTGTGCCGGGGCGGAAGTTCTCAATCAGGGCATCTGCTTCTTTGATGAGGTCTTTGAGCGCAGACTGGCCACTCTCCTCTCGCAAGTTAAGAAAGACGCTATCCTTATTCCGCGCGAGAATTTCCCAGGACAGCGGATAGCCTTCTCGACCCCAGACCCGCATCGGATCACCGACGCCGGGTTGTTCGACCTTGATGACCTCAGCGCCATGATCCGCGAAAAGCTGCCCACAGAACGGACCCGCAATCAGCTGCGCGCACTCAATGACCTTGAGGTCCGTCAGCGCGCCTTGGCGTGTCATCGGATGTCCAACATCTTGACCCGTCACTCGTCTTTGAAGAGCATTTGCAAAGAGAACGGAGCTTGAGAATCGACGCTAGCATTCTCGTAAATTAACTCAGGAAACAGAAACAACACCTCATCATGAGGTCGGTAAAAAGCCATACTGAAGGCATGTCCGTCTAAAGATCCCGCCTTGATCCCTTCTGTTTGTGCAGGCGTGAAGTCAATACAATGGGAGGTCGGGCATGTTGTACTAACAAAGCCGCGAAATGTTTCCGTTGAGAAGGTCTTATGCTCTTGAGCGACAGCAATGACGTCGTCTAATAACTCTTCTCCATCAACGCCCATTAGCAACAACCGCAATCGATCCTCTGTCAATATCGGCATAACGGCGACTGAGCTAAGAATATATTGCGGATCATCCTTTGTGCCTTGAGGCGGGACAGACACAAGCGGCATGATACGTGGTGATGCCATCTTGTGGCCTCTAAAGGCATTTGTGTTAGGATCGAACATATCCCACGTCTGTAGCGTCGCGTTCCAGCGAATATCTACGCCTTCTCGATTGGCGATAATCGTCACAGCCCCCTTTTCCGCGATATCGAGCGCATTTTCTGCGGCAATGCCTGGCTGAGCTGGACGGTTACTTATTTGCTGTGAGACAAGCTGCTGCACAGTTGGCTGGCCCTGTTCCTGACCGGGAAAGGCCTGTCGAAGCACGCTAACAAATCGCTCGAGCACGTGGCGATCTAAAGCGGATGACTGACTCTGTAAAAGCTCCAGACCTTGTTGCATAAAGGCGACAGTCGAAAGATAGCCCTCCAATCTAAAAGGTTGCAGAGCCTGGCCTGCCATATCACACGCAACGCTATCCGATTGTATTTTGGCATCATAATCCCACCGAGAAAGGCTTCTCGGCGTGATCGAGCTATAATTATTCACGATACCCATGCCGACCCAGGCCTTGTTACGGTCTAACGAGACGCGCTCATGATAGGCCAACGTCGGACATCGATCATCAAGCTGCTGCGCCGCAGAAACCCTTATGTAAGACTGTTGAGCTTGTGTCTCGACGTCGCTTTGAGAAAGGGCGGGTGAGACAAAACAAGCCCACATGAGTGCCAATAAAAACAAGCCTCGCATAAGGTGATCCATAAATCGCTCCTATCCTTGAAGAAGATGCTCTTTCAAGGTCATCTTCATCTACGTAGTCTCTGTTAAAGCGTAGGCCTGTTAACAATGCCCCTCATGTTGGCGAACCAAGCGCGGGGGTGGGCTGGCTTTGAAGTCGGTCATGTCGAGCGCTGCGATGGCCTCAGATCGATCCTCGTCTGAAAACTCACCCGTGGTCAGGCAGAACTCAATCACATTACCCGTCGGATCCATCGTGTAGACGCTGTGGCACCAATTATGGTCGACCTCGATCACGTCGCATCCTGCCGCCTGCCACATCTTCCTCTTTTCTTTGAGCTCATCAATCGAACTCACGTCAAAACTGATATGCTGCGTGAAAGGCGGCGTGCCGCAGGCCTTATTGAGATCGAGCGGGCCTTTGGGTTTCGCCTCATCGTGCAGTTCCCAGAAGGCGATGAATGTTGTGTCATCCTTCGGATCCATGCGGTAGAAGAAGTGCTTAGCCCAGCCGCCCGTCATGACGGGTTGGACTTCGACCTTCACCAGCTCCCACCCCATGACACCTTCATAGAAGCCGTGGGTGGCCTTCATATCGTCCACGGCAAGCGCCAGATGATGATATCCCGCCATCCTCAGTCCTCCTGATCAACCATGCGCATCACGTCGGCATTATTGCCATCGGGCGCTCCGACTGGAATATGATGATCGGGATGACCCTGTGGTCGAAGTGGACGCGCCCGATGGCAATAATGCCGACGTGATGCGCATGGTTCATCACCGCGTGCATCATATAGGTCGTCGTGATGTAGGTGAATTCGAGGATTTCCTCGTCAGACAGATGCGCCTTGAGCACATCAAACACGCCGTCCGGCACGCGCCCACGTTCCAGCACTAGCGCATCCGTGTAGGCCAGAACGGCCCGTTCAATCGCGTTGAAACAATCGGCCACCGCCCAATGCGGGATCGCCTTTACTTGTTCTTCCGTGAAACCCACGGACCGCATGACTTTGCAGTGTTGGGAGAAGACAAATTGGCTGCCGACGGCATAGCCTGCGCGCGTCTGACCCAGCTCTCTCAGCTTCGGATCAATTTTCCGTGCCGGGTCGCGGTAAAACCGAAACCCTTCCGTCGTGTGGTGAAAGGCATCCGGAACGATATTGAAAACGGTCCACCAGTTTCCCGGCGTGCCCGTCGCAGTACCGGGATACTTGACCGGGTCACGGCCCCCGAACAGCATGTCAAAGACAGCATTCGCGTAACTATTCCCAGCTTCGCGTCCGGCCTGTTTCAATCGGGGCATAACAGTCCTCCTATCTGATCATCATAGGCAGACAGGGTCAGACTTGAAAAGAAAGGCTGCGGGCGATCAGCCTGACGATAGGATTATTATCAAAGACGATCCGGGCGGTAATCGTCGGACCGACGCAGATCATCGACATTGGGCTTTGTCACGCAACCCGTCACCCAAATATCATAGACTCGGTGATCGAGCGCACTAATCGCAGGCCGCGTCGCAAACATCCAGCCGGAAAAAAGCCTTTCGGGCTCATCGCTCTCCCCGCCCTCTTCGGTCAGGCGACGATCATCGATCTGCAGGAAGGCAAAGGTTTCAGGGAGTTCTGTCGGTGGGCGCTTCTCGCAATGGCGGGCATGGATGGTCAGACTGCCAAAATCGAGGCTCTCACCAATCGGTACCGTGTAATCAAAGGTGCGCGCCGTGACTTTGTCGAGCGCGCGCAACTGGACAGCCTCGCCCACTTGATTGGGTTCTGGCTCTGTCTGGGCGAGTGACAGGGCTGGGATCAGAAGCGCGCAGGACAACCCTAGCGCCTTCAGCGCAAGTGAGAATTTAGTCACCGGGTGTCCAGGCTTCATAGTCCGCGGCCACTTCAGCCCGCTTGGCCCCGCGATCCAGCGATCCTTTGGGGCGATAGGCAGCGGGCGTGCCGGTCATGTTGGGCTTATGCGGCAGTTGCCAATCGTGGCGCTTGATGGTCAGCTGGTCTGGCGTTTCGTCATAGGTGTGATGCAACCAGCCATGCCATTCGGCGGGCACAGTGGTGGGGTCCGCATAATCTTTATAGATCACCCAGCGGCGCTTTCGCCCTTCATACTCGGGACGGGCTTTCTTCCCTTCGTGGTAGACATTGCCAAATTCGTCTTCGCCGACTTTTGTGAAGTTACGCCGGACAGCCAGGAAGGTTCCGGGCGTAGCGCCGTTCCACCAGGTAAAGATGCGCGCGAGGAATTTCATTGAATCGTCATTGTCTCGTTTCGGTTAGCGCGCTTATGCCCGCGTGACACCGACCCGTAAAGCAAACAAGTGACAGCAAAAGGGCCGTTTTCTGTGGTATTTTGGGCACAGTCAGCGGATGGAAATTAAGCGTTTATCAACCTTCAATAAGAAAACGCTGCTATGTTACGACTCCGTAAGTAGAGAGTCCCGCCCTTCGACCCGTATATGATGCTCGTGCGCTATTACTCCCAAGCCACTCCCACTGGCCGCTCTATGGCCCGCGTCCTGCTCAGTGCAGCGCTGCTCGCTTTGCCGTTGACGGCAAGCGGGCAGCTGCGCGTTGACACGCGTATTGTTGCGTCCTCCACATCCTGCTCTCAGTGCGATCTGTCGGGCAAGCGGATGAACGGCATGACGCTCAAGAATGCCGACTTTTCCGGATCACTCTTTAACAACTCAAACCTGTCTGGCGGCAAGCTTCACGGTTCTGACCTGACAGGTGCCCACTTCCGTAAAGCGATGCTCTACGGCGTCAAAGGCGAACAAGTCATCATGCGCGGCGCTGTCCTCGAAGACGCGACCCTGACCGAGGCGGAGCTCTCCCACTCCACCATGCGGCAGGCGAACCTTCACCGTGCAGAAATGACGCGCGGCACGTTCCGTCATAATGATTTCCAATCGGCCAACCTGATTGGGGCGACCGCAGCTTCCGTTGATTTTACTCGGTCCAATTTTGACCGGGCGCGTCTTGATAATGCGGACCTGTCCAGCGCGACGCTGAATGGCGGACAATTTACCGGCGTTCGCTTTGGTTTTGCCAACATGGAAAACGCCTCACTCGTCGAAGCCAACCTGTCTGATGCCGACCTCACCCACGTTGTCGGCCTCACTCAAGCCCAGCTCGACCAAGCCTGCGGGAACATGAACACACGCCTGCCGGACGGGTTGAACCTTGGCTATTGCGAAGGGGCCATGGCGGCCCCACGCCGTCCGCACCCGCCGCATCATCCGCGTGAAGTGATGCGCGGCTTGGACCGAGCCATTGCCGATATTGAAGGCTTGATTGCGGTAGAGCCTAATGCGGAAACACGCCGTCGCCTGCAAAAGGTCCACCGCGACCTCACGCAATCGCGGGAAGCGATCCGGCGTTAAAAACATACTCCCACAAACAAAAAAGCCGCCTTTCGAGGCGGCTTTTCTTTTAGGCTTTCCGCTCACAGCGTTCGCGGCACAACACTATTTTCGCATTCCGCGAAAATTCCGGCGATGCCGGACCGCTTATGTGTCTTTCTCAACAGGCACCGTCCGCAGGTGTAGCTCTTTGAGCTGTTCCTTGGACACTTCCGCAGGGGCGTTCATCATCAGGTCCTGCGCGTTGCCGTTCATTGGGAAGAGGATGACATCACGGATGGTCTCGACACCCGCCAGTAGCATCACGATCCGATCCACACCGGGCGCGATCCCCCCGTGGGGTGGCGCGCCATATTTGAATGCGTTGATCATACCCGCAAATTCGGTGTCGACCACTGTCTTGTCATAACCGGCCAGTTCGAACGCTTTGTACATGATCTCCGGCTTGTGGTTCCGGATCGCGCCGGAGGACAGCTCAACACCGTTACAGACAATATCATATTGCCAGGCGAGGAGTTCGAGTTGCTTTTCCACTGTATCCGCCGCTTCCAGCGCCGCCAT
>JBCBGR010000003.1:0-29114 GCA_038526555.1 Pseudomonadota bacterium | reverse complement strand
CCTTCATCATCAATCCGGATGGTGAAGGGCGGCAATCCTACGCGGCGTTACGCAGTACGCTGATCACCTTACCCCCCAACGTGCGCTCCTCCCGTGCCTTTGATGAAATCAGTCTGTCTGCTTTGGGGGATCTCGATATCGCACCCTCAGCGCCGCGGATCACGCGTTTCCAAGGTGAACGGATCAATCAGATCCTCGGCTATGTCAGTACCGATGCGTTGCCCTCCACAGCCGTTGTCGCTTTCGAGGCTGCCGTCGCGGATGGTCGGTTTAACCTGCCGCCCGGCTATGATTATTCGTTTGGCGGTGACGCTGAAGCGCGCTCGGACGCAGTCGGAAACCTCCTCGCGCAGGTCGGTATCATTATCGTGGCAACCATTGGCGTGCTGGTGTTGACCTTCCGGTCATTCCGTCTCGGTACGATTGTTCTGGTCGTGGCAGGCCTGTCTATGGGACTGGGCATGCTCGCTCTGGCGGCCTTCGGTTACCCGTTCGGTTTCCAACCCATTATCGCTTTGATCGGCCTAACCGGTGTTGCGATCAATGCCGCGATTATCATCATGAGTGGACTCCAGGGTGATCCTGCGGCCCTCGCAGGAGACCGCGATGCCGTGGTTGATGGGGTCATGGAAACGGCGCGGCACATTACGTCGACCACATTGACGACCTTTGCGGGCTTCCTGCCACTGATCCTCTCAGAAGGGGAGTTCTGGCCCGGTTTTGCCACAACTGTTGCGGGCGGGGTCCTGCTCTCGACCATCATCAGCTTCTTCTTTGTGCCGCAGATTTTCCTGATCCTGACGGGCATTCGACCCTTCCAGCCGCGCAAGCGAGAGGAGGACCTAGCAGGTCCAATCGTCAGTTCAGCCCCCATGGCAGGGAGTGTGGCATGAGACCGCTGATAATCGTACTTTTGGCGACGAGCGCTCTGTTCCAAAATGCACAGGCGCAAACCTCAGGCGTAAAAGCTGTTGTTGAACAGCTTGAAGGCAATCCCTCACTCGCCGCCGCTATAGCCCGTGAAGAAGCGGCGACAGTCGATATCGAGATTGCTCGTGCTGTTAAGCGTCCGCAACTTCGCGGGGATGCGGAGATCGGATATTTGCGTGAGACACTCAGCCTGCCTGCACCGCTTGAGCCAGGCGGTCCATCATCCTTCACGGGCGACCGCGAACCGATGCGTATTGGGGTTGGGGTCGAACAACTGCTCTACGATCAAGGCGTCTCCACATCGGGCATCAACCTTGCTGAAACGAACAAGCAAGCAGCTGCATTTGAAACGAAAGCGCTCAAGCAGGATCTTTATCTGGCCACCGCAACAGCGCTCTTAAATGTGCGGTTTAATTTGGGGCTAGTGGAAGAACGCGAGCTTGCACTTCAGCTCTCAGAGGTGCGATTGGATGATATTACAGCGCGCCGGAATGCGGGTCTCGCGACGGTCACGGATATCAGTCAGGCCAAAGCCCGCCGCGCTCTCGCTCTGGCTGAACTGGCAGAAGCCAAACGCACCTTTCGCAATGTGCAAAATGATCTGCGACGCCTGACGGGGAAGACAGATATGATGACTAATCTGGTCGTGCCTGAGAGCCGGGTATTCGTACCATCTGAGTCGCGGGTGTTGTTGCAGGAAGCCCTTTTAAACAACCCCACCTACCTCGCGGCTAAGGCCCGCGCAGAAGGATCAGCGTTCGCAGTTGACCAAGCCAAGGGTCAGGACGGACCACAAATCCTGTTTGTCGCCGAAGCCGGCTATGCGCGGGATGAGCGTTTTGGGCTGCAACTCGGCGAAGCGGAACAAGTCGGTGCCTTTATTCGCGGCACATGGCGTTTCGGGACGGGCGGCGCACGAACCGCGCGCATCCAAAGATCACGCGCATTGCAACAGGCCTCAACACTCGATCTGGATGCAGTGCGGCGTCAGCTCGACGATGATATTCGCTCCATACTCGCTGATATTGAAGCCGCCGATGCGGCGATTGAGGCGCGACAGCTTCAGCTCGAGGCGGCTCTGACGGCTCAGGAAGGCGTGGCGCTGGAAGTCGAAACGGGTCGGCGGACCGAGCTGGATCAGCTGGATGCAGACCGGACTGTCGCGACCGCGCGGGTTGAGTTACGGCGGGCTGAAACAGCGTGGCAGGTGGCCAGCCTTAATCTCGAACGGTTGATCGGGGCGCTTTCTGATCAATAAACCGTGATCCTGATCGTTGAATGTCGCCTTTTCCCATTGCAGGGGAATTCCACCGCTTGAAGCGACTGCCATGCTCCTATAGCGCCCTCTGAAAGCATTTCTGGGGAGCTCTTATGCTGCGACGTGTCTTCGCGACCTTAATCGGACTTTCAATGTGTGTCGGGGCAGAGACTGCGTCCGCTGAACCGTCAGACTACTTCCAGCTGGACGGCGTAAGCTATGATGCCAGCGTTCCGCTGTTTGAAGATTTTGCAGGCTACGAAATCGGCGAGCGCCCGGTCCGAATTAGCGATATGAACGCTTACTTGCGCGTCCTAGCCGAGGGCTCAGATCGCATTGATGTCAAGACAATCGGTTATTCTCACGAGCGTCGCCCGATCCTGACCTTCACCGTCACCAGCCCCCAGAACCATGCTAATCTGGAAGCCATCCGCCAGACGCATCTAAACCGACTGGAAGGCCGCGCGGCGCCGGATGCTGCGCCGATGGTGCTCTGGATCAATTTCGGTGTTCATGGGGCAGAGACCTCGTCCATGGACGCTGCGATCCCACTGCTCCATCACTTCGCGGCCGCGCAAGGGCATGAGGTTCAGGCGCAATTAGACAATGCCGTCATGATCTTCACGGTTGTTTATAATCCCGACGGCCATGCCAGACGCATCGATCATACGGAGACCTTCTGGTCCTATGCTGACAATACGGACATTAACGACGCCGCTCACAATATGTGGATTGAGGCGCGGACGAACCATTATTGGTTTGACCTGAATCGGCAGTGGCTCTTGCTGACTCAGCCAGAAAGCAAGGCCTGGATCAAGGAGTGGCATCGCTGGAAGCCGATGGTCTCCGCCGACTATCACGAGATGGGGTCCAACAGTCCTTACTATTTCCATCCGGGTGAAGAGCTGCGCCGCAACCCCTTGATCCCCGAACGCGCGCGACAGCTGACGCAAGGCATTGGCGAACGCCACGCGGCCTTCCTCGACAGCGAAGCCAAGCTCTACTGGACGGAAGAAGGGTTTGATAATTTCTATATCGGCAAAGGCTCAACCTACCCGCAGATCAATGGCTCGCTCGGCATTCTGTTTGAAGCCGGCGCCGCACGCGGTGGCGCGGTTGAGACAGAACGCGGCCTAGTTGAAACGGCTGACAATGTACGCACACAATTCCGCACGGCTCTGACGACGATTCAGGGTGCGCTCGATTTGCGTGACGGCATCACCTCCTACCAGCGCGATTTCTTTGCTGAGAACCAAGAGCTTGCAGATCGTGGCGGTCAGAGCGGTTGGGTCTTTACAGCTCAAGGTGATCCTGAACGCGCCGCCCGATTTGTGCGTCTGTTGCGTTCGCACGATATTGAAGTGAACCATCTGAGTGCTGACCTGACCGTTGATGACACGGCATATCCGGCAGAGGTCAGCTTCTTTGTGCCCATGGCGCAGACGAATAACCGCATGATCCGCGGTATCTTTGAACGCTTCACTGAATTTGATGAGAATATTTTCTATGATGTGTCCGGTTGGACGCTGCCGCTGGCTTACGATCTTAAATATGCGTTTGTCAGCAATAGTGCAGCCCGTTCGGTCGGTTTGGGCCGTTTGGCCAATGGAGCGTTTCAGTCTGCGCCTGTGCCGGATCGTGGACCTTATGGCTATGTGTTTGACTGGTCACACACTTACGCCCCACGCGCGCTGAACCGCATTCTGGCGGCAGACCTGATGGCGCGGGCGGGTATGAACGCTGCGTCTGTCATGACAACACGCGGTGAGGTGGAGCTCGGTCGCGGATCGATTTTTGTCCCGCTCGATCTGCAAGAGGCCTCTAACGACGAAATCTATGCCATTATGAAAACCATTGCGGAAAAAGACGGCGTTCCCGTTCATGCTGTGACATCGGGCCTGACGCCGACCACGGGTCGCGATCTGGGCGCGCCGCGCTCCTTCCGTATCCTGGAAGAACCCAAAGTCGTGCTCGCCTATGATGGCGGCTTCTCCCGCTATGATGTGGGGGAGATCTGGTGGACGCTGGATTATCGGCACCGCATGCCTGTCACGCTCGTCCATACGGATGATCTGGGAGGTCTCGACTGGACGGAATACACTCACCTCGTTCTGGTCGGGGGGAATGGCGATCTCGAGGATGATCTTACAGCTGATCTGAAAGGCTGGATCAGAGATGGTGGCACATTAATCGCCGCACGCGACTCCGCGGAATGGGCGCAGGATCATATCCTAAAAGACGATAAAGACGGCGACGAAAAGTCTGCGAAAAAGGATGATGCGTCTGAGGAAGGCACGGAAGAAGAGGACACACCAGAGCGGTTTGATTTCTCAGAGATGCGTTTGAAAGATGCCAAGCATGTGATTGGGGGTGCGATCTTTGCGGCTGATCTGGATACTTCTCATCCGCTGGGTTTTGGCTTTTCTGACCGCGATCTCGCCGTTCACCGCAATGAAAGCTTCACGCTGGACCGCCCCGAGGACAATCCCTTTGCGGTTCCCGTTCAATACACAGAGGATCCGCTTCTGACAGGCTATGCGTCGCAGAAACGTCAGGACGAAATCGCGGGTAGCCCCTCTGTGGTGGCGCAACGCCTGAGCCGGGGGACAGTCATTCTGATGGCGGATAATCCGGTCTTCCGGGGGACCTATCCCGGAACGGAGAAGCTGCTGATGAATGCGATCTTCTTCTCCGACCTGATCGATAATCCCCGGCGAGACTAAAGGGTTCAGATGACTGACGCGGGCTATGATATCATCCTTTACGGCGCGACGAGTTTCGTCGGCCAGATCATGGTCCGCTATATGCGGGACGCCTTCGCTGATGGCTCTACACGCTGGGCCGTCGCAGGACGGTCTGAGACGAAGCTGACATCGGTCCTCGCGGACGCTGACGCATCCGATATCGACTATTTCGTTGCAGATGCCCATGATGAGGCAGCGCTGAGGGAACTTTGCGCGAAGACGAAAGTGATCGTCTCGACCGTGGGGCCTTACGCGCTTTACGGCGACACACTGGTTAAAGTCTGTGTTGAGACGGCGACCCATTATTGCGACCTGACGGGAGAACCCCAATGGATCCGCAAGATGCAGGAGACGCATGAGGCGCGCGCCAAGGAGACGGGCGCACGGATTGTTCACTGCTGTGGGTTTGACTCGATCCCGTCTGATCTCGGTGTTCATTTCCTGCAACAGGATGCTTTAGAGCGGTTTGGCAAACCCTGCACACGCGTCGATATGCGCGTGGCTAAAATCAAAGGCGGCGCATCTGGCGGAACGATTGCCAGCATCATCAACATGATCAAGGACGCGTCCAAAGACGCCACGCTCCGCCGTCAACTCAAGGACCCGTATAGTCTCTGCCCGCCGGATCATGGCTTTGGCCAGAAACAGCGCAATGTCCGGGTCGGCTATGACAAAGCCTATGGCAGTTGGATCGCGCCCTTCATTATGGCGGCGATCAATGTGCGTGTGGTGCATCGGTCCAATGCCCTATCCGGCAATCAATATGGCGCAAATTTCCTCTATGAAGAGGCGATGGTCACCAAGGATGGTCGCAGAGGCAAACATATAGCACGCATCGCGGATGCGGGCTTGAAGTCCCTGATGGTGGGACTGGTCTTTCCGCCCACGCGCTGGGTTTTGGAAAATGTTGTCTTACCCAAACCAGGTGAGGGGCCCAGCCCGAAGGAGCAGTTAGAAGGCGAGTTCGTGATCGATTTCCTCGGCACGACGGCCAGTGGCGAAATACTCAAATGCCGTGTCACCGGGGATCGTGATCCGGGTTATGGCTCCACGGCGAAGATGCTCGCTCAAGCGGCGGCTTGCCTTGCGCTGGATTTGGAAGATGATGTCGAGGGCGGCTTCTGGACACCCGCGACGCTTTTAGGCTCGCCGCTCATCGACAGGCTGCGCAATCATGCGGGCCTCACGTTTGATCTCGTCGAATAGCCGCTTTTGGGCTGAATAGGCTCAAAGACGCGGGGGCAAATAATTCCAAAACTTATCAAGGAACAGGGCTTCTTCCTCTTGTGAAACCCTGTAGCGCGGGCCGGGTATTATCGCCTATCCGATGGTGTCGCCGTGAATAGGCAAATACCCATCTCATGCGCTAGGAGGACACTATGACACTGATTGGACATTATATTGACGGCACGCATGTGGCGGCGTCTGGCAACCGGGCACATGACATTTATGACCCGAATACGGGTGAGGTGCAAAGGCAAGTGGCCCTCGGCACTGCGGGTGATTTGGATACGGCGGTGGCGTCTGCCGTGAAAGCGCAAATCACCTGGGCCAACACGAACCCTCAGCGGCGTTCCCGCGTGCTCTTTGCCTATAAAGCGCTGGTTGAGCAGCATATGGATGAGCTGGCGCATCTCCTCTCGGCAGAACATGGCAAAGTCGTCGCGGACTCACGTGGCGACGTCATGCGCGGGCTCGATGTGATCGAATTTGCTTGCGGCGTGCCGCACGCCCAAAAGGGCGAGCACACTTACGGCGCGGGTCCCGAGATTGACGTGTACTCCATGCGCAAGCCGCTCGGCGTGGTCGCTGGTATTACCCCGTTCAACTTCCCGGCCATGATCCCGATGTGGATGTTCGGTATGGCGATCGCGACGGGCAATGCCTGCGTGTTGAAGCCGTCAGAGAAAGATCCGTCTGTGCCCATGCGTTTGGCGGAACTGTTTGTTGAAGCGGGTGGCCCTGTTGGCCTTCTGAATGTCGTTAATGGCGATAAAGAAATGGTCGATGCCATTCTTGCCCATCCCGACATTAAAGCGGTAAGCTTTGTCGGTTCTTCTGACATTGCCCAATATGTTTATGCGGGCGCGACAGCGACTGGCAAACGCGCGCAGTGCATGGGCGGGGCGAAAAACCACGGCATCATTATGCCGGACGCGAATATGGAGCAGGCGGCGAAAGATATTCTCGGCGCGGCCTATGGCTCGGCCGGGGAACGCTGTATGGCGCTGCCCGTCGTTGTCCCTGTTGGCGAAGGGACAAAGGAGAAATTCCTGGAAGCCTTCATGCCGAAGCTCCAGGCCCTGACAGTTGGGACCAGCACAGACCCGGATGCTGATTACGGCCCCGTGGTGACGCAAGCGCATAAGAAGAGTATTGAAGCGCAGATCACCAAGGCCGAAAAAGAAGGGGCGACCCTTCTGGTCGATGGTCGAGGCTTCTCACTTCAAGGTCATGAGGATGGGTTCTTTGTCGGACCGACGCTGATTGATGATGTTACGCCGGACATGGAAACCTATCAGGACGAGATTTTTGGCCCTGTTCTGCAGATCGTGAGCGCTGAGAATTTCGAAGAGGCCGTCAAGCTGCCGAGCGAACATCAATATGGGAATGGCGTGGCGATCTTCACCGCCAATGGCCGTGTGGCCCGCGAATTTGCCGACCGTGTTGAAGTCGGCATGGTCGGGATCAATGTCCCTATCCCTGTGCCTGTCTCCTATCACAGTTTTGGCGGCTGGAAGCGCTCAGCCTTTGGCGATGCCAACCAGTACGGGATGGAAGGCCTACGGTTCTACACCAAGGTCAAAACCGTCACCCAGCGTTGGCCGGAGGGCGAAACGGAAGATTCTGCCTTCATCATTCCGCATTTTGGGTAGTCGTCTCGTCCGGCCTAATTGAAAGAATCGCTTGTCCTGACCCTGCAAAACCTGCCAAGTTAACCCCAATAAAGAAAAACAGGGGTTTGGTATGCAGCAGGTTCAGGGATTGGACGCGGCTTTCGTCGCGATGGAAACCAATAAGGCGCCCGTTCATATCGGGTCGCTTTACATTTATGACCCCAGCACGGCGCCCGGGCAATTTGTTCGCTTCAAAGACATTATCAAGTTTTTCAGCGACCGGATGCAATATTCCAAGACGCTGCGCCAGAAGCTGGTCAAAGTGCCTTTTGGTATCGACTACCCTTACTGGGTCCGGGACGCGAATTTCGATCTGGAATATCACGTTCGCCACGTGGCTCTGCCGCAGCCCGGCGATTGGCGGCAGCTTTGTATTCTGGCCGCGCGGATTTTTGCCCGCCCGCTAGATCTTTCCCGCCCGCCATGGGAATTCACGATCATCGAAGGACTGGACAATATCAAAGGCGTTCCGAAAGGGTCCTACGCCATGGTGACGAAGGTCCACCATGTCGCTGTCGATGGCATGTCTGGCATGGAAATGCTAAAAGCGACCCATGCGATGAGTGCGGATGAAGCGCCGCCGGATACGATCGATGATTGGCGTCCTGAACCCAATCCCAGCCAACTTGGTCTGTTTACACGCGGGATCATGAACAGCTACCTCCTGCCCTTCAAACAGGCCCGCGCGATGGTCAACTCTGCGCCAGGCACAGCCCGTGTTGTTAAAGGTCTGGTGAAGAAAGAATATGATCTGGACGCCGTTCTCAACACGCCCAAAACGCGTT
Organism: Pseudomonadota bacterium; assembly: GCA_038526555.1. Taxonomy (GTDB): domain Bacteria; phylum Pseudomonadota; class Alphaproteobacteria; order Caulobacterales; family Maricaulaceae; genus Litorimonas. The sequence goes on along the minus strand of JBCBGR010000003.1, from coordinate 20,500 downwards.
TTGGCGGCGTGATCTCACCCCACCGCGTCTTTGGCGCACGCACGCTTAAAATGGCGGATATTCAAGAAATGCGCGCTCTCGCTGATGGGGCCAAGATGAACGATATCATGCTGTCCATCACGGGCGGGGCGATGAGGAACTATCTTGAGCACCACGGAGAACTTCCTGACACCTCTGTGACCGCAATGGCACCGATCTCTGTGCGGGATCAGTCCGAGAAAACGGCTATGGGGAATCAGGTCTCCGCCATGTATGTGCCCCTCGGATCACACATAGCCGATGCTCAGGCCCGGATTGCTTATGTGCGCGGCGAAACGCGTAAGGCCAAAGCAATGACGGAAGATATGGGCGCGCGTCAGACGGCTGAAGTGGCCAAACTGATGCCCAATGCAGCCATGACGCTCGGCGCGGACATCTATCAGCGGTTCAAACTGGCCAACCGGCTGAAGACGATGGTCAATACTGTTGTGACGAATGTTCCCGGTCCGCCTGTTCCGCTCTATAATGCTGGTGCGAAACTCCTTGGATTCCACGGCATGCTCTGCCTCGTCGATGGGGTTCGCCTTGGGCACGTCGTTCAGACCTATCTGGATGATGTCAGCCTGTCCTTCATGGCCTGCCGTGAAGCCATGCCGGACCCGGAAGTTTACAACCAATGTATTACCCGCAGTTATGAAGAGCACAAAGAGGCCTTGAAGAATTTCAAGAAACGGGCAGAGGTGAAAAAAACAGAAATCAAAAAACCGCCCGCGAAGCGAAAAACGACGAAACCAACAACGTCGAAAGCCAACGGGCGATCAAAACAGGCCTAACCGGTCGGGGGATATCATATGAGTCAGTCAGCCATTTTGGCAGGGGGGAACATGGCTCCAAAATATAAGCATCGCTCACCGAGTATCATTTCCATGAGCTTGGAGAGCCTCTGGCCTTGGGAAATGGGGGCGCATTATTCGATGCTCCCGCTACTCAGACGATTGCCCAAGGGCGACGGTCATCCGGTCATCGTCTTCCCCGGCTTTATGGCGAGCCCAGCCTCGACCATTCAGATGCGGCGACTGCTCAAGAAACTCAACTATGATGTCCGCGACTGGGGCATGGGTCGGAACCTGCGTTTCAATGCCGAAGTCGAAGAGAAAATGATCAAAATGGTCCTGCGTGTAGCCGTGCAGACGGATCAGAAAGTTTCACTGGTCGGTTGGTCCTTGGGCGGTGTCTTTGCCCGCGAAATTGCGCGCGCCATTCCAGAACATATTCGCAGTGTTATCTCACTCGGCAGCCCGATCACGGGTTCCCGCCATGCGGCGTTGGCACGACCGCTGTTTGAGATGCTGAATGGCTCGCCGGAACCGGAAACGGTTGAGCGTATGGCAACGATGCACGTGCCGCCGCCTGTGCCTTGCACAGCTATCTATTCCAAAACGGACGGTATCGTTCACTGGCATGGGGCCTTGCAGGACGAAACTGATATGGCGGAAAACATCCGCGTCCCAGCCAGCCATGTCGGTATGGGGTCTAATCCGCTCGTCATGTATGTTCTTGCGGATCGCTTGGCGCAGGCCGACGGGGAATGGAAACCGTTTGAGCTTTCAGGCTTACGCAAGTTTGCTTTCAAGAAACCCGGACGGTTTAACCGGGATCTTGGCGAGTTTTATTGATCTGCGATGCGGGCGCCGCAATTGCGCCAGAGAATTGGATTTTGGCTTGGCATCGTCCTAGCCGTCGGTCTGCAATTCATTGCCGTCCCTGCATACCTGATTGAAATCACGGGTAGCCTAGAGGCCGGGCGTCACGCCTGGATCGCCTTGTCTTTACTGTTGCTGATGGCCTGTTGGTGGGTCAGTGAAGCGATTCCGATACCGGTCACATCGCTTCTGCCGCTGGTTATTCTTCCCTTATTTTCGGTGAAAACAATCCGCGCCACGGCGGCCGATTATTTCCATCCCATCGTGGTCTTGCTGTTGGGTGGGTTCATTGTCGCGAAAGCCATTGAACGCTGGAACCTGCATGAACGGATCGCGCTCAATATTGTATCGGCCATCGGGTCCAGCCCGGATCGCCTGATCGCAGGGTTCATGCTGGCCGCCGCGCTCCTGTCTATGTGGATTTCCAACACGGCGACATCTATCCTGATGATGCCGATTGCGGTCTCTGTGGCAATGGCGGTCAGTCGCGGAGAGGCCGGGAACCGGACCTTTATGATCGCGCTCCTTCTTGGCATTGCCTATGCCTGCTCGATTGGTGGGCTGGGCACCTATATCGGCACACCGACTAATTTGTTGATTAAGGACGCCATCGAAGGCGCGACCGGACAAGAGATTGATTTCACAAGCTGGATGATGCTGGGTGTTCCGACTGTCCTGGTTTTGGTGCCGCTGGCTTGGTTTGTGCTCACGCGCTGGGCGTTCAAACTCGGACCGAATGATATCTCTGCCGGACAAGAGATTATCCAGTCCCGTCGATCTGTCTTGGGGGCTCTATCGACTCCGGAAAAGCGAACCATCATGATCTTTATCTGTGTCGCCGCGCTTTGGATATTTGGGCGTCCTTTGAGAGCGATGGAGGTTGGATCCATCATGCCTTTGGCCGGACTCACCGATCACGTGACCGCTATTTTCGGGGTGATATTGTGTTTCCTTGTTCCATCAGGCTCAAAAACGGAACCTGGGTCTGCGGTGCTTGATTGGGAAACAGCCGAGCAAATTCCCTGGGGTGTAGTGCTCCTCTTTGGTGGCGGTATGGCCTTGGCGGGCGTTGTGCGAACGTCGGGCCTCGGCGATTGGGTCGGTGGTGAATTGTCCGTCTTTGCGGACCTCCCACCCATCATCTTGATCCTCATGGTCACAACGATGGTAATCTTCATTACAGAAGTGGCGTCGAATATTGCGACAGCTGCAGCCCTCGCACCGGTCCTGATTGCGCTCGCCGGGCAGACAGGGATTGATCCGATCATGCTCGGCGCACCCGTCGCGTTGGCGGCCAGTTGTGCCTTCATGCTGCCTATGGCGACTGGGCCAAATGCTGTGGCTTATGCGACAGGGCAGGTCGATCTGCCGACCATGGCCAAGGCGGGAATACGACTCAATCTTCTCGCCATAATGGCGATTACATTGATCGCTTACGTCCTTGCGCCGCTTGTTCTGGCGGGATGATTGGTCGGCCTGCACGATTTCATCTTGAGATCGCCTTTGACGCTCTAGGGCCGCAACGAATTCTCTATTTTGAACGCTTTTTAGAGCCATTGTCGTCGTCAAATTCTTTATAGAGGGTATATCCTTCTTGTGAGTCGTTGATGGTTAGTCTGGCAGAGCATCGATCCCGCATTCGCGCCGCGCACCGCCTGGATGAAGCGACGTTACTTCAGCAGCTGATCACGGCGTGGGGACCGTCTGAGTCTGAGCGTCAAAGCACCGTCGCGCGTGCGAAATCACTCGTCGAAACCATTCGGTCTGATGATCAACCCGGACTGATGGAACAGTTCCTCGTGGACTACGGACTGTCTTCTGAGGAAGGATTGGCGCTTATGTGTCTGGCCGAAGCGCTCTTGCGCGTGCCGGATGCGCAGACGCAAGACGCTCTGATTGAGGACAAAATCTCGCCCTCTAATTGGGATGAGCATCTCGGTGACTCCAGCTCGTCGCTTGTCAATGCGTCGACGTGGCTTTTGACGCTGACAAAGGGTGTTCTCTCCACGGACGAAAGTGCAGGCCTCGTCAAAATTCTGCGTCAAATCACCAAACGATTAGGTCAGCCGGTTATTCGCACGGCTGTTAATCAGGCGATGAAAATCCTGGGTGAACAGTTTGTGTTGGGCGAGACCATTTCAGAAGCCCTGCAAAAGGGCCAGAAGCAACAGGCCGCAGGCTATCGCTATTCTTACGACATGTTAGGCGAGGCCGCGATTACCGAGGTCGATGCGAAAGGCTATTTTGAGAGCTATCACCGCGCGATTGAGACGATCAGCGGCCAAGTCGTCGGTGATGATCTCCACAACAATCCCGGCATTTCAATCAAACTCTCGGCCTTGCATCCGCGGTATGACGCCCTGCAGTCTGAGCGTGTCATGACAGAGCTGATCCCGCGTGTTCTGACGCTTGTGCAACTGGCGAAACGCAACGGCGTAGGCCTCAACATTGATGCGGAAGAAGCGAACCGGCTCGACTTATCGCTCGATGTGATCGAAGCGCTCTTGCGTCATCCGTCTGTCAAAGGCTGGGATGGATTTGGGATCGTGGTGCAAGCCTATGGCAAGCGTGCCTCCTTTGTCATTGACTGGATTAATGCGTTGGCTACGGAACTGGATCAGACGGTTATGGTCCGTCTGGTGAAGGGCGCGTATTGGGATACGGAAATCAAACTGGCCCAAGTGGATGGCGTGAATGGTTTCCCCGTCTTCACTGCCAAGTCTGCCACTGATGTTTGCTACATTTGTTGCGCGCGGCAATTGCTGTCCATGAATGACCGGATTTATCCGCAATTTGCGACGCATAATGCGCATACGATGGCGGCGATTTTGGAATCTGTGTCATCGGAGCATGCCTATGAATTCCAACGCTTACACGGCATGGGCGAAGCCCTGCACCGGACAATCAAACAGGCAGAAGGAACGAATTGCAGGATTTACGCACCCGTCGGTCAACATCGTGATTTGCTCGCCTATCTGGTGCGTCGCTTGTTGGAAAATGGTGCCAATTCCTCCTTTGTGAACCAACTCATGGATGAACGGGTTCCGGTTGAGACGATCATCGCCGATCCTTTTGCACGACATGTCGGGCAATCAGAATCTCGGATCGGGAACGACGCCATCAAGCGGCCTGCTGATCTGTTTCAGCCGACACGACAGAACTCCAAAGGGTGGGACTTGCGTGATACCGTCGATCTGGCGGCGTTCGAAAAGGCGCGAGAGCCCTTCGCCGATCATCAATGGCAGGGTGGTCCGATCACAGCTAGAAAAGTCAAATCGGCAAAACCTGTCGCTGTCATCAATCCGGCTAACCCGATCGATGAAGTGGGTCAGGTTTCGTTGGCCACGACTGAGAACGTCGCGCAAGCGATGGGCCACGCAAAGCCTTGGACGGCGACGGCAGAAATTCGCGCGGAGACCCTCAACCGTGCGGCAGACCTGTTTGAAGTCAATGCGGGCGAAGTGTTTGCACTGCTGGCCCGCGAAGCTGGCAAGACCCCGCTGGATGCGATTGGGGAGTTGCGCGAGGCCGTCGACTTTTTGCGCTTTTATGCCAGCGAAGCTTTGCGTCTCAAGGCGGGTGAGCCCGCCGGTATTGTGGTCTGCATATCGCCGTGGAATTTCCCGCTCGCTATTTTCGCAGGTCAGATCGCGGCGGCACTCGCGGCCGGAAATGGCGTGATCGCCAAACCTGCCGAGCCGACTCCGCTCATCGCCTGTCGGGCTGTGGAGTGGCTGCTTGAGGCGGGTGTTCCAAAGTCCGCACTACAATGCCTGCCGGGCGAGGGCGGCACGGTTGGCGCCGCAATGACATCACATCCTGGTATATCCGGTGTCTGCTTCACAGGCTCAACCAACACAGCGCAGCGGATCAACCGCGCTATGGCGGATAACCTTCAACCTGACGCTTTCCTCATCGCCGAAACGGGTGGGCTGAATGCCATGGTCGTGGATTCGACCGCTTTGCCGGAAGCTGCCGTGCAGGACATTGTCACCTCTGCCTTTCAATCCGCCGGACAACGTTGTTCTGCGGTCCGGATTGTCTACCTTCAAAGCGATATTGCTGAGCCCTTCCTCCACATGCTGTCTGAGGCGATGGACGAGTTAGCCTTGGGGAACCCGTGGCACGTTCAGACAGACGTTGGTCCCATCATTACGGGCCCGGCGCGACAGGACATACAGGATTATCTGGATGAAGCCGTGCGGGACGGGCGGCTGATCAAACAGATGCCTTCACAAAAGAAAGGTCATTTTTTCGGTCCTACCCTCATTCGTGTGAAGGGTATTGCGGATATGGGGCGGGAGATTTTTGGCCCGGTCCTGCACGTCGCGACATTTGATGCGGAAGATTTGGACGGCGTGATCGAGGCGATTAATGCGCAAGGCTATGGCCTGACTTTTGGCCTGCATACGCGCCTCGACACGCGCGTGGAAAAGATTGCCCATCAGGTGAGGGCTGGGAATATTTATGTGAACCGGAACCAGATCGGTGCGGTCGTGCAATCCCAGCCTTTTGGCGGCGAAGGTCTGTCGGGAACAGGCCCCAAAGCAGGCGGACCCCATTATGTGGCCCGCTTCCAGAAGCAATCATCGCAATCAATCACGCGAGACCAGTCTGCCACGCGCGTCAGTCTGGATAATGTGCAGGATGCGATCGATGCTCTGCCAAAGCTTTCTGAGACGATCATCAGTGAGCAAATCATGCCCGGGCCGACGGGGGAGTTGAATCGCCTCGTTCAGGTGCCGAGGGGGGTGATCCTGTGCTTGGGGCCGACGGCTAAGACTGCCCAGCAACAAGCGGAACAAGTGCAATCTGTTGGGTGCCAAACGCTTCAGGTTGCCATGGGTGCGCAGGGTGAGGGTATACTGGACGGCTATCTTGACCCAGCTGATCTGGAATCTTTGACAGGCTTTGATGCAGTCGTCTTCTGGGGTGAGGACGCTGACCAGCGCGCGATGCAGCAAGCACTCGCCGCGCGGTCTGGTCCTTTGATCCCGCTGATTACGCAAGCCGACATAGGCGAGGCTTGCCTGCTGGAACGTCATCTCTGCGTCGACACAACGGCGGCAGGTGGAAACACGGCGCTCATGTCCATGGAGTTTTAAGTCGCCCGACCGACATGAAAAAGCCCGCATAAAAATGCGGGCTTGAAACCGAACTTATATTGTCAGTTGATTACTCAGCCGCAGGATCTGTTCCCATTTCCGCCTGAACCACGATTTGGACGTCATCACCAACGGCGCTGCCGGACAAATAGGTCATGCCAAAGTCTGTGCGGTCCAGTGTGCCTGTCGCCGTAAAGCCCAGCATTGGACGGCCAGAGAAGGGGTGCTTTTCAAGCGCCCCGTTGAATGTCACGTCGAGCGTCAACGGCACAGTGACACCGAGCATGGTCAGATCACCCGTCACGTCCGCTGTCGTGCCGCTGGTCAGGGTCACATCGGTAGAATTGAACGCGATGTTGGGGAACGCGTTGCTGTTGAGCAGACGCTCATCACTGCTGACTTTGGCATCAAAGTCGGTGCGGTCTGTAAAGGGATACCCCGTCGCGACTGATGTCGGGTCAATCGTGACACTCAGACTTGCGCCTTCCGGATTATTCGGATCAATTTCCAGGATCGCTTCAAAATCATTGAAGCGGGCCGTGTAGTCCGTCAGGCCGAGATGGTTCACTTTCCAGAGAATGGAGGAGTGACCAAGGTCTGTGATATAGGTCCCGGCGGGCAGGTTCAGAGACGGGGTTTCCGTATCCATCATCGCTGTTTCAACCGTTTCGGCGGCGGTTTCGATAGCTGAGGTTTCAGCCTCGCTCTCCGCGTTGGCTGCACCGCAGGCAGCAAGGGCGACGACGAGCGGTAGAGCAGTCAGGGATTTCAGATAAGGGCGCATAGCGGGTCTCCGGGTTTGGAATAATCTAGCTACGATTATGTCGCACCCTGAGACGGGTCTCAAAACACGTTTTTGCCAGATGGGCGCGCTAACCGCGTTTCTGTGCTTCCAGATCAATATTCACAGTCACAGCAAACCCCACATCGGACTCATTGGAATAGGCTTCGCCAATGTTAAAACTGCGTCGATCCAGTGTGACGCTCCCCGACATGGTGGCCAGGCCGTTGACGATAGTCAGCGTAAAGGGGAGTTTGACAGGTACAGATTCACCTCGGAGTGTGAGCGTTCCGTCCGCCACATATCCCGCGTCTACCACAACCAGATTGGCTTCAAAGGTCGCGACCGGATGTTCACCTGTGTTCAGGAAGTCTGGGCCCTTGGCGTCTGAGGAAACGGATCCGAGGCTTAAGGAGTCTGTTTGAACTTGTGCGACCACAGTCCCTGCGGGTCCGCTTTCAACAGTCTCGTCAAAATTGATATCCGCTGTCCAACTGTCGAAACGCCCTTCGACAGTCTGCCCCATTTGCAAGACCTCGATTGAGAGTGTGCCGTCAGTCACACCCCAATTCCCGCTTACAGTGTCTACGGACGCCGAATCGTCTTCAGTGATCACAGCATCCGGTGCGGATGCCGCCCATCCGACGGCCATCGTTCCAACCCAGATGACACTCGCCAACAGGAGAGGCAGAACCGTGCGCTTTTCAGGCGGAAGCGCACCGGGATCACGACCAGACCACATGCGGGGCAGGGTCGCGTCCTTATCGACAAAGACATGTTTGAGTGTGCCGCCAATGTGCAGAAGCAGCGATACTATTAGGACTTTGACGAGCAGCATGTGAAGGGCTCCGACACGCGCACTGAAGACGGGGTCTTCCGGAACGAGCGGAAGGTTCTGTCCAAAGGGCCACCAGATCGGCGCAAAGCCGGAACTCGCCGCATGATGAATCCAGCCTGTTAGCGGGACCAGAACCAAACTGCCATAAAGCAACCAGTGCACTGTTGCAGCGACCCGCGTCTCCCACACGCGATCAGGATGCAGCGGTTGCGGGCGCGGCTGTATCAGCGCCCAACCAATGCGGAAGAGGGCGAGGAAGAACACACTGACGCCGACCGTTTTGTGCGCTGAGAAGAGCGTTGCTTTCATCGCCAACGCTTCGCCCGTATCATAGGGCCATTCATAAGCGACTTTGCCTAAAACCGCCCCCGTGATCAAAAGTGCTGCAACCGCCCAATGCAGCCCGCGTTCGACCGAGCCGTATGCGGTTTGCGTGTTGTGGTGGCTGTTCAGATTGGCGACGGGGGGCTCTTGCATAGTTTCTTCTATCGAAAGTCGACACGGGCGGATAGGGCAGTCTGATGACCCGAGCCTTGAAAGTGCTGATTGTTGGTGGCGGTATCGGCGGGCTGACCGCCGCTTTGGCCTGCGCCCAAAAAGGGCATGACGTCGTTCTTTATGAGCAGGCCGAACAGTTTGGGGAGGTGGGGGCCGGCCTTCAAATCTCGCCCAATGCGATGAAGGTTTTGCGCGCTCTAGGGGCGGCGGGCCGTGTTTCACGCGATGCGGTGCGACCTCTATCCTTACGCATGCGACATGGGATCAAAGCGTCCGATGAAGGCTTGATCTTTGACGTACCTCTGGGGGCTGTCGCAGAGCAGCGCTGGGGTGCGCCCTACCTGCATCTCCATCGGGCCGATTATATAGAGGCGCTAAACGATTTGGTGGTCGAGACTCCAAATATCGATGTGCGCCTGGGGCAGATTGTGACAGATGTCCGCTCTGAGCCCGACGCGGCCATCCTGACATTATCGGACGGGTCGCATGAAACGGGGGATGTTCTGATTGGCGCGGATGGTCTCCATTCTGTGGTCCGTGCGTCTCTCCATGGCCCGGATAGCCCGCATTTCACGGGTAATGTGGCTTGGCGCGCGACCGTTCCCGTAGAGCAGCTCGGACCTGACATGCCAGACAGCGTTTCCTGCGTCTGGGTTGGTCCCCGCCGCCATTCGGTGACGTATCGCTTACGGGGCGGCGCATTGGTCAATTTTGTCGGTGTTGTGGAGAATGAGACAGCGGGTTCTGAAGGCTGGAGCCACCAAGGGTCAAAGGCGGAGGCTCAAGCCGATTTCGCTGGCTGGCATCCGACAATTACGCGCATTCTGGAGCGTGTGCCCGACGACGCACTTTACCGGTGGGCACTCTATGATCGGGCGCCATTGCCCTTCTGGAGCAAAGACCGTGTCACGCTTCTGGGTGATGCTGCGCACCCGATGTTGCCATTCTTTGCGCAAGGCGCAGCCATGGCGACGGAAGATGCGTGGGTTCTGGCGCAATGCCTCTCAGAGGCTCAGTGTGTTGAGACGGCTCTTAAACGCTATGAGGCGTCGCGTTTGCCGCGCGCGAGCCGCGTTCAAGCCGCTTCGCGCGGAAACATGAAAACCTTCCACCGCGTGTCGCCCTTGGAAAAGCTGATCACCTATGGCCCCATGACATTGGCGGGGCGCATCGCGCCTGGACTTATTCGACGTCGGCTCGATTGGCTCTATGGGGCGGACGTCACTCAGTCATTGCCTAGCTAACGGGTTTGCTACGCCAGGCGAAAATCATCAGTGCGCACATGACGAGTTCTGAGACGATCAGCTGAACCCCAGCTGGCTCAAATCCGTGGGACAGGCCGTGGAAAATCCGAAACACCATGGTCAGTCCGAACAGGGCGATCGGCGCAAACAGCCAATCACGCTTGTTACGAAATAGCGCTGCCCCAACACCAATCGTATAGGTCAGAAAATAAGCGGCAAAGTCCGCGTAGAGGCTGGCTTTGCCGACAGGACCTGTCGCGGCCAACCCGCCTAACATCTCTGAGAGTTGTTCCGGCCGACCGACAGCGAGAAAGATCATATAGAGACCCGTCAGGAACGGTAAGACGAGCGCGAGTTGAGCAAGACGTGACATGAAACCCCCATCAATATCGCGATGTTGACCATCGCTTTTGTGCACTGACCGTGCGCGATCAAGGGGTAGAGGGCAAGGCCATATCGGTCTAGAGAGGCGGTTCATTTAAAACCAAGGACATATGATGAGCCTCCCCAGCACGTATAAAACCGTTGTTTCGACCGTGACCGAATCCGGTCAACTCCGCATGGAAATGGTCGAAAAACCTATGCCGACACCCAAAGAAGATCAGGTCCTGATCAGGGTTGAAGCGACGCCGATTAACCCGTCCGATCATGGGGTCATGTTTGGATGGTCAGACATGTCCAAAGCGACCAATGAAGACGGTGCGCTCGTCGCCCCTGTGCCGCCAGCCGGCATGCGCATGATGAAAGGGCGGATCGGTCAACAGCTTCCCATCGGGAATGAAGGTGCGGGAACGGTAGTCGCTGCGGGCGACAGTCCGGCCGCACAAGCGCTGAAGGGCAAGACGGTCGCCGCCATGGGCGGCGGCATGTACGCCGAATATCGGGTCGTTCCTGTCATGCAGGTCTTGCCCCTCAATGAAGGTAACACCGCTCGCGAGGGCGCATCCTCCTTCGTGAACCCGCTGACCGCGCTCTGCTTCCCAGAAACCATGCGCAATGAAGGTCACAAAGCTATCGTTCACACGGCGGCGGCCTCCAATCTGGGTCAAATGCTGGTTAAGATTTGCAAGGCGGACGATATCCCACTCGTCAATATCGTCCGGCGTGAGGAGCAGGCCCAAATCCTTCGCGATATTGGCGCGACCCATATTGTGAACTCGTCCGACGATGATTTCATTCCGCAGCTGATTGACGCAGTCCATGAAACAGGCGCGACGCTCGCTTTTGATGCGACAGGCGGTGGCAAGCTCGCGTCTGATATTCTGACGGCGATGGAAGGCGCGGCAGCGCGGACACCGGGGGCTTACTCCATCTACGGATCCATGCATCACAAGCAGGTCTATCTCTATGGCGGACTAGATGTGTCGCCGACAGTCCTGACACGCGGCTACGGCATGGCCTGGGGCGTCGGTGGTTGGTTACTGCCGAACTTTCTCGCCAAAGCGGGTATGGAAACCGCGATCCGTCTCCGTCAGCGTGTGGCGGATGAACTGACGACGACCTTCGCCAGCCATTACACCGATGAGCTCAGTCTTGAGGATATGCTCAAGGCGGATGTCGTGGCGCGTTACAATGCGAAGAAAACGGGCGAGAAATTCCTCGTGACTCCTCACGGCTAATGTCGCTTTCTGGACAGCGCGTTCTTGTCACCGGGGCCAGTTCGGGTCTCGGTCGTGCGCTGTCTGTTTTACTGGCGGATCAAGGCGCAACTGTGATTGCAACGGCGCGCCGCCAAGCGCCGCTGGACGAACTCGCAGAACGTCATGAGGGTGTCGAAACCCGCATTCTGGATCTCCTTGATACGGAGGGGATCGATCAACTCTGTGAAACGATTGGTCCCCTTACAGGTGCAGTCCTGAATGCGGGGATCACGCAAGTCAGCGAGTTCCTGGATAGCTCTGATGAAATTGATGAAGGTCTGATTTCTACCAACATTACGGCGAACGTCCGCCTCGTGCGCGGTCTGTCGGAGTCACTGTCAGGCGGGCGTCTTGTCATGGTCGGTTCGCTCGCCGGACAAATCCCGCTGCCTTATCAAGCCGTCTATTCCGGAACGAAGGCCTTTCTTCGCAATTTCGGTTTGGCGCTGCGCGAAGAGTGGAAAGATGACATCAGCGTCGGCGTCTTTGCGCCGGGTGGCATTAAGACCGAGATGACGAATATTGAAGCGCTGTCGCATTTGCAAAATATGTTGGCGGATGCGGATCAAGTCGCCGCTGAATTGCTCGGCTTTTACCTATCGGACAAAGCCTATCATATTCCAGGTCGAATGAACCGTTTGTCCGCTCACGCAGCAGGACTCCTGTCGGCATCAGGTCGCGCAAGGCTGATGGAACGGATTTATCGTCGGGACTAACGCCCGGTCCGCTCCCTGTTGCGTAAGAAACACAGGGAGAGACTTATGGATATGACACAAATGATGTTCCGGCCGGGACTGATGGAGGGCCAGCGCGTTCTGGTGACGGGCGGTGGGACAGGTCTTGGCAAAGAAATGGCGGAGGGCTTTTTAAGTCTTGGGGCAGAGGTTCATATTTGCGGGCGACGTGGTGGCGTCCTGGATGATACTGCCAAAGAGTTGATGGAGAAGCATGGTGGGACCGTCGTAGGCCACCCTTGCGATATTCGTGTGCCCGACGCGATTTATGAGATGAACGACCGGATCTGGTCGGCACATGGACCGCTGACAGGGCTGGTGAATAATGCGGCTGGAAATTTCATCTCCCGAACGGAAGATATTTCCATCCGGGGCTTTGACGCCATCGCAAACATTGTCTTCCGGGGCACGTTTGCCATGACCCATGATATCGGGAAGCGCTGGATTACGGCCGGCCAGAGCGGGTCCGTGGTCTCAATCCTGACGACTTGGGTGTTTAATGGCGGTCCTTTCACTGTGCCGAGCGCCATGTCTAAGGCGGGCGTCAACGTGATGACGCAGAGTTTGGCCGTGGAATGGGGCCGTTATGGGTTGCGCTTTAACGCGATTGCGCCGGGGCCGTTTCCGACGGAAGGTATGACCAAGCGACTCGCACCGGATGCGGACACAACGGAAGACATGAACAAGGACGGCACGAACCCGATGGGCCGCATTGGTCGGATGCATGAGCTGGTCAATTTGGCGACGTTCCTCATGGCGCCGGGGGCGGGGTATGTAAACGGTCAGACGATCAGCATTGACGGCGCAGCCTATAATGCATCGGGCGGAAACTTTAGCGCTCTATCCGCCTGGGATGATCAGCAATGGGCAGAGGCTGCAGCGGCGATCAAAGCGACGAACGCGAAAGACCGGGCTAAGCGCACGGTTTAGAAGAGCCTATGAGAGGCGTCGATTGACGTGGCCCATTTTTCGGCCTGGGCGGGTCTCGCTTTTGCCATAGAGATGAAGGCGCGCGGTTGAGTCCTGCGCGATGATATCCCAGTCGTCGACATCATCGCCAATCAAATTGGTCATCTGGACGGGCCAGGCGGGTGTTGCATGGCCGAGCGGCCATCCGGCGACGGCGCGCATATGCTGTTCAAACTGATCGGTGCAGCCGGCATCCTGCGTCCAATGTCCGCTATTGTGAACGCGCGGTGCGATTTCATTGACGAGCCAGCCATTGGGCGTGTCGAAAAGCTCCACGCCAATGACACCGACATAATCAAGGGCATCGACAATGGTCTGCGCGATCCTACCGGGAGTTCCGTCATCACCTGCCGCAGGCGCAGTGGACGTGTGCAGAATATGATCGCGGTGAACATTCTCGGTCAGGGGATAAGCAGCGATCTCGCCCGTCCGGCTGCGTGCGCAGACGACACTGGCTTCGCGGGTGAAATTCACGAACCCTTCTATGATCAGATCGAACGCACCGAGAGCTTCCCAAATCATGACGATATCGGCTTCTGTGCGGAGGACGGCCTGACCTTTGCCATCATAGCCGCCGCGCCGTGTCTTCACCACGCAGGGCAGCCCCACAAATCGAACGGCGCGTTGAAAGGCATGGAAATTCCCGGACGCTTCTTTGAACGGGGCGACAGACACGCCGGGGAGGCTCGATAGAAATTGCTTTTCGAGCAACCTGTCTTGAGCTGTCTTGAGGACCGACACGCTGGGCGCGACGAAATGGTTGGCGCCTGCCTGCTCTACCGCAGATACGGGAATGGACTCCCATTCATAGGTGATCGCGTCGCAGGCCTCGGCAAATTGCTTCAATGCGTCAGTATTATCGTAGTCAGCTTGGGTGTGGTGGTTTGAGACTTGCCCGGCCGGGTTATGATCGCCGGGCCCGTAAGTATGCGTTTTCAGGCCCAGTCGCGCGCCTGCTAAGGCGAGCATACGCCCTAACTGGCCGCTGCCCAGAATGCCGATGGTTGAACCAGGAGGGAGAGGGGCCACGGTGATGTCCTAGCCGCGCGGATCTGTGCCGATGCTGGCGGTCTGGCGCGCGCGCCAATCGTCAAGTCGGCCTGCAAGACTTTCATCCTGTGTCGCGAGGATCGCTGCTGCGAGTAAGCCTGCATTCTTGGCGCCCGATTTGCCAATGGCGAGTGTGCCGACCGGAATGCCGCCTGGCATTTGCGCAATACTGAGAAGGCTATCCATACCGGACAGCGCTTTGCTCTCAACGGGAACACCCAGAACAGGCAGGCGTGTCATGGAGGCACACATGCCGGGCAGGTGAGCCGCACCGCCCGCGCCTGCAATGATCACCTGATATCCTTTATCTGCGGCAGAGGTCGAAAAGTCATAGAGCCGTTGCGGTGTCCGGTGGGCAGAGATCACAATGTCTTCGTGATCAACGCCGAGTTCATCAAGGACGGTGGCCGCATGTTCCATGGTCGGCCAGTCACTGGTCGAGCCCATGATAATGGCGACGGGAGGAACGGCGGACGATGACGACATGGCGGTTTAGCTCGCTTCCACGGCAGGAAAGCAATCAAGCATAGCGATTGGTGGGTGCGGGTCAATCATTTGCAGCGACGGTTTTAGGCTCACGTTAACCGGGTCATGAGAGGGGACACTATTGATCAAGACCGCATGGACCTGCTTCTTTTGGCCGACCCGACACGCATAGCCACACTGCTACAGACCGCTGCTGAGCCTCTGAGCCAGCAGATCGGCGTGACCGATGCGCAGCTGATCGCGCAAAACCGGGACCTAACGGAAGAAGTCACGCGGCTAAAGCTGCGCGTGCTGGAGTTAGAAGCGGCGGCGGACCTCGATACCATGCTACCCATCTTCAACCGACGCGCTTTTGTGCGAGAGGTCGGTCGCGCCCAATCCATGGCATCACGTTATGGGCTCATGTCGTCTGTTATTTTTATCGATCTGGACGGGTTCAAGCAAATCAATGATCGCTTCGGTCACGGTGTTGGGGACGACATTCTCTATGAGGTCTCAAAGTGCCTCACATCAGGTGTGCGTCAGTGCGATATGGTCGCGCGCCTAGGCGGCGACGAGTTTGGGGTCTTGCTGTTCAAGTCCGACTTGCCTGTCGCGAAAGCCAAAGCGGGTGCGCTTTGCTGCCGGATTGGTGAGATTGCGATGGACCATCCGGATGGATTGATCCGGATTGGCGCGAGTTGGGGGGCTGCGCCCTGCGAGCCAGGGCAAACGCCGAGCAAGATTTTGGAGCGCGCGGATCGCGCCATGTATCTGGATAAGCGCTCAAACGCTTAAGCGATGATGTCAGGTGTGACCTGATTTTGTAGATAGGCAATCTGGTCCTTCATGGACAATTTGATCTTCTTCATCCGCTTGACCTTCAGCATATCGGCCACGCCCGTTTCGATCAGCGCGTCAATTTCCTGATCAATCCGGCGATGCTCTTCTTTCAGCCGATCAATCAGCGCGAGGATTTCCTCTTGCGTCGGCTCGGATGTCTCTTCCGAGTTATTATCCTCAGACTCCGTTATGCTTTTGTCTAACTCATCATTCATGAGAGGCTTCTAGCGGGCGGATTGGATTTGTGCTATGAAACTTTTCCAATTCATAAGATGGAGAACTTCATGGCGTTATCGGCTCATCTGGAACAGTTGCAATCCCGACATGGTGACATCGACAATCAGATTAATCAGGAACTCCGAAGTCCCGCGCCCGATCACGTGAAGATAACCCAACTCAAGCGACAGAAGCTGCAGATCAAAGATACGATCACGCAAATGGAAAGCCAAGCGGACGCTTAGACAGTCGTACTATTGATGAATAAAACGGGCCCGTCTTTTGGCGGGCTTTTTTGATGGCTGGACAGTGCTAATCGCTTTTAGCCTTAGGCGTATGACGGGGGCGTTTGCCACGTAAGACAAGCGATCGATTGTTCAGCGCCCAAAGATCAGCCTTTTCCGCCAAAACATCCTCTCCAAGCTTGATGGCTTTTTCCAGAATAGGAAGAGGCGTATTGCGCCAGGCAGGGGGCTTGATCACGTCACGCCAGGGCGCGCCGAACGCATTATCAAGCAAAATGCGCGCAAAGCAGTGATCCAGATGCACAGGCCAGTTTGGGCGCGATCTCGCAAGATATGGCAAATCTGATTCGACGAGTTTGCGCCAGCGTTGGCGTATATCCGCATCAGTGTCATCGAAGAGATCAGGTGTCACATCCGAGCCATACCGCTCTGATGTCATGTCTGACACGAATATAAACCCGAAAATTCAGCTCTTTAACGCTATTATGACTTTTTGTGTCACATAAGTGTCATTGAATTGTTGACATTTATACGACAATTGTGTCACATAATATTCACACAACTGCCATGTGAAACGAAGCCGATAGTCTCTCGTGGTGACCAACGACAATTATTCGGCCTAAATTTGGAGCCACACCATGAAGAAAATTCTTCTCTCCGCGAGCCTCGTTCTCGCCACCGCATCCGCCGCACAAGCGAACGAAGTCTTCGCTGATCCCGTCTTTGCTGACGGCCTGACATCCACCTCCGCTGTCGTTCAAGAATGGATTGATGATTGCTTAGATGAGACGAGCAGCTCAAAAGCCATCCGTGCCTGCTCAAAGCTGATTAAAGCGGCGCCGCCTAAGGATGACGTCAAAGCGAGCCTTTATACACGGCGCGCCCTGCATAAGATGTCCTTGGGTCGTTTTGACGATGCATCGATCGACTTCCGTCGTGCAGGTGACATGTCTGACACGTCCGAAATGGCCAGCCTCGGTAACGGCTTTGCGGCCATGTTCCAGAATGACCTTGAAACAGCGCGCACTCAGTTTGCTGAAAGCAATGACGTCGAGCGTCTGGCACCCCTCGCTGCTTACGGTCTTGGCCTGACGCATGAAATGGAAGGCGATACTGACGCCGCCCGCGATGCCTATGAAGACGCGCTGGAACTTCGTCCCGACTGGAAAGCGGTTCAGGATAAAGTGACGGAACTCGACAATCAGTAGTCAAAAAGAGCTCGGCCGGGGCTTATCGAACAGACAGTCCGAAAGAGACTGATACAAACCCATCTGACACCCACGCCTCCGATGTGGGTGTCTTTTTATGGGACTCTCAATATTTACAATCGTTTAACCTTTTCGAACGGTTATGCTGTCATTGAACCTTCACAACCGTTTCATCGAACTGACACTGATTCATTGACGAGCCGTCACAATTAAATGGTGATTAGCCGCCCACGAGGTGAGGGGCGGTGATCGATTCCTCACACGCGATTATTTCTTGATCTCACGTGAGGCATTTCATGTTTAACCAGTCACTGAAGCTGGCCCTTATGGCTACTGCTGCCGGCCTAGCCCTTGCTGCCTGTGGAGGCGGTACTACTTCATCTCCCGGTGATGCGGGCCCTGTGGTCATTAACCCACCACAGACACCCACAAATCCGGGAACAGGTAATCAGCAGATTAACCTGGTCGGTCCAGGTGGCTGTGAAACAGGCACAACACAGGAAACTGTGACAACGGGCCCAGCAGGTAGCGAAACAGACGTGACAGCCTGTACGATCACAGGAACAATCACTGAGAATATTACGCTCAGCGCTGATAATGGTTACGCGCTGCAAGGTGCCGTCTTTGTTGGCGAAGATGGTGGCGCGAACGCGACAATCACAATTCCTGCTGGAACCACGGTCTTCGGTCAGTCCGGACAAGACTACCTCGTCATTACACGCGGATCACGTATCAACGCACTCGGCACAGCGACTGAGCCCGTTATTATGACGTCGATCGAAGATATTGCTGGCACGGTCGATCCGGTCAATGATCGCGGCCTTTGGGGCGGTCTGGTCATTAACGGTTTCGCGCCGATCAATGACTGTATTGACGGAACAGCTGCTGGCGGCACAACTGGCTGTGAAAAATCTGGCGAAGGCTCCTCAGGCCTCTTCGGCGGTAATAACCCGAATGATAACTCCGGGACGCTTGAATATCTGCAGGTGAAGTATGCAGGTAACCTGATCAACGATCAGGATGAGCTGAACGGGATTGCCTTCCAAGCGATTGGTTCCGGCACGACCTGTAACCACATCCAGGTTCACAACAATGCGGATGACGGCGTCGAATTCTTCGGCGGAAACGTCGTGTGTGACTTTGTCGTTCTGACAGGTATCGGCGATGACAGCTTGGACTGGACCGACGGTTGGCAAGGTGGTGCTCAGTATGTCGTTGTTCAGCAGGGTCCAGGCGCGGGTGACCGCGGTATCGAAGGTGATAACCGTGGCTCAAACAACGCTCTGACCCCGACATCTGATCCTTTGATCTCCAACTTTACATTCCTCGGTGGCGACTCTGGCGATACAGGGATCGTTGTTCGTGCGGGTACAGAAGGCCGCATCATCAACGGCATTATCGTTGGTTGGCAGGATGCGGGTCTCGACGTCGATGACCAATCCACACTGGATAATGTGGCTGACGGCACACTGTCCTTTGCATCGCACTTCTTCGACAATGGCGACAACATCGAATCTGGTGACTCTGGAGAAACATTCGACCTCGAAGCCGCCGCAACAGGCAGCCCGAACGTAGTCACAGGTAACAACTCGCTCGTTGATACATTCTTCCCAGGTCAGGCCGAGCAAGCTGTCACAGCGACAGATCCAATGGCTGCAGGCTTCGACGCGGTTGATTATGTTGGTGCTTTCTCTCCGACAGAAACAGAAGACAGTAACTGGGCGTCTGGTTGGTCCTTCGGGCTCTTCGAAAGCCCTACAGAGTGTCCATCTGGTACACTGGCAACGGGTGATGTTGTTGGCGGTCAAGCGATTTGCGCTCTAACTGGCACGATCACCCAAAACGTGCGCTTGAACAATAACTTCATCTACCAGCTTGAAGGCGCTGTCTTTATCGGTGAAGACCTCGGTGGTGATGCAGCGAACCCCATTGCGGACCGCACATCAGCGATCCTGACGATCGACGCGGGGACCACAGTGTTCGGTGCGCAAGGTGAAGACTACCTCGTCATTTCACGCGGCTCACAAATCCGCTCAAACGGGACACGCAACGCACCGGTCATCATGACCTCACGTGACGAAGTCTTCGGCACTGTGAACGCCTCGACTGACCGCGGTCAGTGGGGTGGCCTGATCATCAATGGTCGTGGCGAAATCAACGACTGTATCGATGGCACAGCCACAGGCGGCACAGCGGGATGTGAAAAATCCGGTGAAGGCTCCTCCGGTCTGTTCGGCGGTAACGACAATGGCGATAACTCCGGCAACCTCTTCTTCACACGCGTGTCTTTCGCAGGTAACCTGATTAACGATCAGGACGAGCTGAACGGTATCGCCTTCCAAGCTGTCGGTTCAGCCACACAGGTCGACTTCATCCAGGTTCACAACAATGTTGACGATGGCGTCGAGTTCTTCGGCGGTGCGGTCAATGCCAAGCACGTTGTCCTGACCGGTATCGGTGATGACAGTGTTGACTGGACAGATGGCTGGGTCGGTAACCTGCAATATGTCATCGTCGATCAGTCAGATGATGTTGGTGACCGCGGTATCGAAGGTGACAACCGTTCGTCCAACAACTCTCTGACGCCACGCTCTAACCCAACCATCTCTAACCTGACATTTGTTGGTGGTGCTGGTGGTGACACAGGCATCGTTCTGCGGGCGGGTACGAATGCGGCGCTCTACAACGGTATCGTGACTGGCTTCCAAGATGCAGGCTTTGACATTGACGACGACTCTACTGCGGCTGAAGCAACGGCTGGCCGTATCTCACTCGACAGCTTCCTGATCGCTGGCAACAGCGCGGACATTGAAAGCGACGATGCTGAGCAGGATGCAGCGCAAACAGCCGTCATCAATGCAGGCTCTAACATCGTGATCGGCGGAAACGTGACGATTGCCGATGAAAGCTATGTTCCAGGCGCACCCGAGGCTGCTGTCACAGCGACAAACGTCAACGTCATCAAAGAAGCTGTTGATGACG
>JBCBGR010000002.1:0-30405 GCA_038526555.1 Pseudomonadota bacterium | reverse complement strand
TCATAATTTCCATCAGGAAATGTGCCATGCGGGGTTTGGGTTCCAAGCGTGCAATGACTTGCATACGGTCCATCAGGACAACCTGATTCAGATTGCTCATTGCATAGAGGTAGGAGGAGAGGCGCGTGTTCCGCGCCAAAAAGCTGCGCATTTGGTCCGTGGCCACGTTGGCGAGGCGACAATTTGTGATGGCCGTGACTGAGAAAACGTTCTTCTTGAACATCAGGTCTTCAAACCCGATCAGGTCGCCTTCCTGATAGATATGAAAGACCTGACGACGCCCGTTGGGCATAACGCAGAATGAGAAGGCCCAGCCCGTGGCGACAATGAAGCACTTGAGCGGATCATTAACGTGGTCGATCAGCGTCCGGTTCCGGGCGACCGCAATGTCCGTGTAAGGCATGGATGACAGCGATTGTAGCTCATCTCGCGAAATATCGGATAGGGCCGCAAGTTTGCGGAATGAAGCGGGTTCCACAAGATTGTTGGCGAGGCTTTGACGTGTAGCGGCCATGTCGATCTAACTTCTATCGTTATGAAGCTTGCCGCGAGGCCCGTTCGGCTTCAAACCATAGATTTTCTTCGGACAAGCTCCAGTATGGAATTTGCCCTAACGCCTTATACATAACATACTCCGAGATCAGGTCTATTAACTAATGTTAAAAGGAGTGAGCCGTGTATATAATCAATGTTAAAGTTGTTGAATAAAATCCTTGCTCAGGAGAAAGGTTTTGCGGACTGCGCCTATTTCTGAGACGAAAGATTAAACTTTGTCAAAGCGATAGCTGCGGTTATCGCACGCGTTTCGATTTTGGTTAGGGTCTTATGTATCAGCGATGTCGAAAGTGGCGACGCGCGCTGATCGTGGACTCGTTACGGCCTTCCCCGTTCCCTTGCGAGTCCGATCCCTTGCGGGCTTAGCGGCATGGCTGCTGAGCCCGCTTTGGTTTTCGGTCACTGGATACAAAAAAGCCGCCCCGGATGGAGCGGCTTATCATCGTGATTAAGCTTAGGCTTATGCAAAGCCCTTGAACTTGTCCTTGAACTTGGAAACGCGGCCGCGGTCACTGATGCGGGCCTCGCCACCTGTCCAAGCAGGGTGCGTTTTCGGGTCAATGTCGAGGTTCATCGTGTCCCCCTCTTTGCCACAGGTTGAGCGTGTTTCGTATGTTGTGCCATCGACCATTTTGACAGTGATGGTGTGATAGTCGGGATGTCCGTCGTTTTTCATGGGTCTATCTCTGTGTTAGGTACGGCTTTGCTTTAGGTGGTCCACCGCTGTGGCGGGCGACATAGTGAGATCAGAGCCGAGGGTCAACCATTGGACTCGGTTGATCCGCCTTGGAGCTTATTCACCGCGTCGAAGACCGATAAAGCGGCGGGAGAAAAACGGCTTCAGCTGTTAAAGTAGAATTGTGTGGGAAATGATCCGACGCAATCTGGTTTAACTGATCGAGCCACGCGCGCTGCACTGTCTCCGTTCTGTCAGATTTATTGATCATACGCAGCGTCAGATGTGCGAAGGACCCGTCATCTTCACCTGCAATGTGGGCGTGTGATGTTTGAATGGCGTAACATTTTATAGACTTGGGCGCGAAACCCATCTGGGCCAAGGCTTTTGCAGATTTATCTTGGAACGCTTTAATGGCGACACTGTCCAGATTAGAATAGGTCAGAACTAGATGCGGCATTGGCCCTAGTCCACACGGGTTTTCAACAATGGCAGCAATGTATTATTCGCCGTGATGATGTCGCCGCTCTCCAATGGATCACCGCCTGAGAGGCTTTCGACTGTCAGGCCCGCCTCACGGGCAATGACAATCCCAGCGGCCACATCCCATGGGGCGAGCCCTCGCTCCCAGAAACCGTCATAGCGTCCAGCCGCCGTCCACGCGAGATCAAGCGCGGCGGAACCGAGGCGTCGCACACCCGCACTCGTGCCCATGACTTGATGCAGTTCTTTCAGGAATTTTCCATGACCCGGACGTCCACGGAATGGTATTCCCGTTGCGAAAATGGACTCTGCAAAGTCTGTCCGTTGTGACGGGCGCAATCGGCGGTCCCCGCCGCCGCGCGTGCCATCATTGATGTAAGCACCGCGCCCTTTTTCCGCGAACCACATATCATCAGTCACCGGATTATAGACGAGGCCAGCAACCAGCTCACGCGGATTGCCATCAATCTCGCGCTCTAGCGCTATGGAAATTGCAAAGTGTGGGATGCCGTGCAAGAAATTGGTGGTCCCATCGAGCGGATCAATGATGAAACGGTGTGACTTGTCCGTGCCTTCAATCTCACCGCCTTCTTCCATGAGAAAACCGTAGCCGGGACGCGCACGAGACAGTTCGGCATGAATAGTCTCTTCAGCCTTCTTATCGGCACGGGACACAAAATCGGCCGGGCCTTTGCGGGAGACTTGCAGGCTTTCGACCTCGCCAAAGTCGCGCAGCAAGTTGCGGGATGCCTTCCGCGCGGCCGCCTGCATAATGCCCATAATCGCTGACATTCCACTCATGATGTGTCGGCCTTGTTAGAAAGAAGAAACGAAAGAGCGCCGCCTATAGCAGGCTTCACCAAATGTGCGACCTGCTTGTTCAGGTTGCCTGAACCTTAGCGCGACAGGATTTCCTCTCGGTCATTCATATTCGTAATTTTGTTGCGTCCGGACAGGGCACCGCGGAAGAAGATGGTTTGGGTCGAACTCCGAATGATCAGTTCGCCATTCTCGACCCGCCATGTGGACCAGAAGGACGCACACGTGGAATTGACACGACCGTCTCGTTCCAAGCGGACACGGCAGTTTCTGTCCTCCGCTGTCTGAAGACGCCAGTCCCCAATGACGTTTTGCGGGGCTAGATCTGGGACACGACGTGGATTGCCCTCTACATCGAGCGCGCCGGGCCCGAAGACCTTTGTGATATGCCATTTCGTGATGCCGTTCTTATCATTCGCCGGGCCTTTATAACGGCTCAGTTCGAATGCGAGCGGGAAAGGCGCAGCACGTTTCGCGATCATCGCGCTCCCGTCCCGCGCCTCCAGGATCAGGCCTTCGCCTGACGCGACAGACCAGCGCACAGATTGGCGAAGACGTGGCGGGCAGTTGCGACCTGCGCGAATGCGGCCTGCTGTGTTACGGTTGGCGCGCCCATCGAAAACAACGCGGCATTCGTCTTCGACATGGCCGTCGAGCGCTTGGAAGATATAGACGCCGGCATGGCGATTATCATCGGGAACCGACGCCGACCATTGGAATTGGGCTCCGGCTTGCTGATGGAATCGCATGAATTTTTGAACGCGGGCCATTTGGGTCGGCACCAAACGGTATTCTGCGCCATCGACGTTGCTGTCGTAAATCCCATCCCGATCTGGGTCTGACCCCCGGAAGACCGCGCGCGACAACGCATTGTTGAAGAGGAAGATCTGATCGGGTTTTGGTGTTTCCCAGAGATCAAGTTCATTGAAGGGTTCCGGGCAGCGCTCTTTTCCACGGAGAAAATACTTCGTCGACGCACTGTCTTTTTGGCCCATCCTGCGGGGTTGAAAATCGAGCGTGCAGACGCGCTGCTTATTGGCATCAATAATGTCCCAGCCGCCGCGCAAGAGTTCTGAGGCGTGGAACAGCGCCGGTGGGGCCTCAATAGATTGTGTGGGCCCTTGAACGGTTGGGGTTGTCGCACGGCCTGCTGCCTCACCTGTGGCTTGGACCAAACGAACGCGGATATTATCCTTCTTCTTACCGTAACGCCCTTCAAAAATGCCGTCATTGTCCTGATCGCGGGTTTGCACCGGGGTTCTCCAACCCTTCTGGAGCCAGAGCGTATTTTCATCTGGCATCGACCACGCGTTCAGCTCTGAATAAGGTTCTGGGCAGTTTTTAGGTTCGGCTTTGCCGCGTTGTTCCATCAGGGTAAATTCGCCCACGGGCTTGAAACTGATCGTGCAGATGGCCTGACCTTGCTCATTGGATAAGGTCCAGTCGCCTGCGCGCTTCGCCATCCAGGGATAGCTCTCCTGAGCCGCTGCAAGCGTGGGCCAAACCCAGATCAAAAGGCTAAAAAGAATGGCCGCAATGCGCATAAAGTCCCCTATCTCTGCTTGGACGTCAGATTGAGTGACGTCTTGGAAACAGACTACTTATTCTTGTAGCCCAACCAACCGCCAGCAAATCCGCCAATCGGTGCGATGGTCAGCAGGAGCAGGTTGCCGATAAATTCGGCGTCCGGATCGCGGAAAAAGAAGAAGACAAAGACGGCGATCATGAATCCGCCAAATGCGCCCATCAGGGCTGTTTTCATTCTCTCGTTCATTGAGGCGCACTCATTTCCAGATCTTTGGGAGGATCAGGCGGACAATGATGGCTACAACTAAGCCTGTGATCGCCGCCCAGAGGCGCTCGACGCCAAAGCCATATTCCAGCCCAAAAGCGACGATCGCGAGGATAATGATCGGGATTAGCCGCAAAATAGCGAGCCGTTTGCCGAGATCATTCGCCATTCGCGCGCTCCCTCTTGCGACGTTCATTCCAGACGGCCCAACCCGTCATGAAGCCACCAAATATGACGCCTTTAATTGTGGCGGAGACCCAATCAAAAGACTCGCCATCCAGAAAAATATCAAACGCTTCTGTCACGCCGGCGAAAATGATCGCATAGCCTAAAAACTGGACAATCCATCGCATCAATCGCTGGCCCGGGTGACGTAGCTGCCATCCTCGGTGTTGATGACGAGGCGTTCGCCGACGCCGACAAATGGTGGAACGCTCGTGCGGACGCCATTGGTGAGGATGGCAGGCTTGAAGCTGTTGGCTGCCGTCTGGCCTTTGACAACAGGCTCAGTTTCCGCCACTTCCAGCGTCACTTGATCTGGCAGGTTCACACCGATGGCTTTCTCTTCGTAAAACTCGACTTCGACTTCCATCCCGTCAGAGAGATAGACTGCCCGATCACCGATAAAATCACGCTCCAGCATGATCTGCTCATAGGTCTCTGAGTTCATGAAGACCGCCATATCGCCTTCATCATAGAGATAGGTGTGGGACTTCTGATCCAGTCGGACACGTTCAACAGTCTCTGAAGCGCGGAACCTCTCATTAAGTTTCCGCCCGTCGAGAATATTTTTCAGCTCAACCTGATTAAACGCGCCACCCTTGCCAGGCTTCACGTGGGACGTTTTCACCGCGACCCAGAGTGTATCCTGGTGCTTGATGATGTTGCCCGGTTTGATTTCATTGCCATTCATTTTCATGGAAGAGCCGCTACATCAGCGGCCCGCCCACAACAAGGGTTTGGCTGGCAAAAAGCGAAGGCTATTAGGATGATATCCTTTCACAAAAAAGCGCCCCGAAGGGCGCTCGCCTGCGGCGTAACGAAAACATCGCTACAGCCCGTGGTAATGCCACGAGCGGGTGTTTTC
Source organism: Pseudomonadota bacterium (assembly GCA_038526555.1). GTDB lineage: Bacteria > Pseudomonadota > Alphaproteobacteria > Caulobacterales > Maricaulaceae > Litorimonas. Next base: position 24,993 of record JBCBGR010000002.1, on the reverse strand, counting down.
GTTATCGCGGGGTCATCCGTATGCCACCATCCATGCGAATACATTCGCCATTGATATAGTCATTCTCGACAATCTGCTGGGAGAGCATGGCGATTTCGTCCGGTTTGCCGAGACGGTTCGGATAGAGGACCGTATTTTCCAGCGCTTGGAAGATATGATCGGGCAGCGTGTCGAACAGGGGCGTGTGAATCAGTCCCGGCACGATTGTGTTACAGCGGACGCCCACTTGGGCGAGGTCGCGTGCAATCACGATGGTCATGCCAATCACGCCGCCCTTGGAGGCGGAATAGGCCACTTGGCCGATCTGGCCTTCATAGCCTGCGACTGAGGCGGTATTGATGATGACACCGCGCTGGCCGTCTTCTGTCACCGGGTCCTGGCTGGCCATTTGCTGGGCGGCCAAGCGGGCGACATTAAAGGTCCCGACAAGGTTCACATCCAAAACGGTCTTGAACGTATCGAGCGGGTGAGGGGCATCCTTCTTTTTGTCGTAGGTTTTATGGGCGGATCCGATGCCTGCGAAGTTATTGCAGATGTGGATGCCGCCAAAGGCTTCCACCGTATCTGCGATAATTTCGGCCACCCGATCTTCGCTCGTCACATTGCCATTAAAGTAGCGAACCCGATCACCGAGCTCTTTGGCGAGCGCTTCGCCGCGTTCATCATTCATGTCGAGTATGGCGACATTCGCGCCGTGATCATGGTAGCGCCGTACGGTCGCTTCACCCAGCCCGCTGGCGCCGCCCGTCACGAGGGCGGTTTTCCCTTTAAGGTCCATGGATAACTCCTAAGTCAGCATTGATTGATAATTTTGGGAAAAGACGTCGCGCCCGATGATCAGCTTCATCACTTCGGATGATCCGGCCAGAATCCGGTTGATGCGCGCGCCGGTAAACATGCGGCAGATGGGATATTCTTCCATATAGCCCGCCCCGCCATGGAGTTGGACGCCTTCATCCATCATTTTCCATTGGATTTCACTGCCCAAAAGTTTGGCTTTTGCGGCGGCGTTGGCCGTGAGGAGTCCCTGATTATGGAGTGTCACAAGGTGATCGACATAGACTTGGAGCATGTCGATCTCGCTATCGAGTTCCGCCATCTTGAACTGTGTGTTCTGCATTTTGGAGAGGGGGCGTCCGAAGACGTTGCGGTCCATGACATAGTCACGCGTAATATCGAAGACGTGGCGTGCGGACGCGGCGTAACCTGTAGCCGCAATCAGTCTCTCTTCGGCCAGGCCTTCCATCAGGTGGATAAAGCCCATGCCGGGTGTGCCCATCACATTTTCGCGCGGGATGACAACATCATCAAAAAACAGTTCGGCTGTATCCTGCGCCGGCAGGCCCATCTTCTTGAGGTTCTTACCGCGGGTGAAGCCCTCCATGTCGCGTTCAACGATCACGAGCGCCATGGCGTGCGGGTTGGCGGGTTCATCGGAACCTTCGGCAATATATTTTCCGGCGACAATAATGACGTCGGCGTTGATACCATTAGAGATGTAGGTCTTCGATCCATTCAAAATCAGATGATCCCCCATATCGCGCACGGTCGAGCGCATCCCGGACAGGTCTGATCCTGCGCCGGGTTCGGTCATGGCGACAGCCAGAATCGTTTCGCCGCTAATGCATTTGGGGAGAAACCGTTCGCGCTGCTCTTCATTACCGATGGTCTGGAAATAGGGTCCGACAAGACGCGAGTGTAGCGTCGCAAAAAACTCACCTGTCTCTGCCCGGGCGCTTTCCTCAATAATGATCTGATCCCAGCGGAAATCATTATCGCCCAAGCCGCCATATTTTTCGTCGGGCCAGATCATGAGCATGCCGCGTTCGCCCGCTTTGCGAAACGCGCTGCGGTCGACAATGCCCGCTTCGCGCCACTTCTCCATGTGCGGCTTGATCTCTTCTTCCAGGAACTGGCGGTAAGAGCTCCGAAACAGAGTCTGCTCTTCTGTGAATTGGCGCATGGTCGTCCCCCGACGTCAGATTTGGTTGTTGGCTAATCGGGGTGAGGCAGGGTTGAAAAGGTTTCGAAGCGTCTCAGGCGCGCTTTATCAGGGACGTGATTGGAACTGAGGCGAACCCATCACAAGAGCGATGAGGGCACCGGAATTGGCAGAGAGGCCAGCACTTGTCCGAAGCTTTTACCTTGCGGATCATTGCGCAAACTGGCCATCCCCCCGCCGCCTAAAGCGCGGTCCATGAGAATATTCAGGCTGTCAGAACCCGGCAAATACCAGCGTTCGATCTCGCCTTGGACAAAGTGATCGAAGTAATCGCGAACCGTCTCTTTCGTCAGTGCCGCCCAGATGTAGGGCATGAACTCAGGACGACGCGCCGCCACACCAATATTAGCCTTATCACCTTTGTCTCCGGATCGGAGCCAGGCGAGTTGTTCCAAAGGAACAGCCGTGTCTGTCGGCGTGGTTGGCGCGCTGGGTTCGGAGAGTGTCATGGTTTGATGCGCAATTGAACCGGGTGGCGTGAACGGCATATCGTCCACTGCAACATTCAGTGCTTCCTTAGGAACTAATGTCGAGAAGAGCCGCGTCACCGCCTGTGGCTTCGGTCGCGCCCCATTATAGATGACGAGACCAGGCGGTGTGGCGAGGCCGAGACCGCTCGCTTCTTTCAGCAAGATCGCACAGGCTTTGGGATCTTCGTGACGCGCAGATATCCGGAAGGCGATCTCACGCGGTTTAAGACCGCCCCCAAAATGACTGTCATCGCCAACCCGTTCCAACTCGACCTGATCATAGTCACCCAAATTGCGATCCCGCAATTTTAGGCGCGCACGAGTGAGGGTCGCTTCATGAAAGATTTCAGCCTTTTTCACGGCCTCTTCGCCTATCATGAAAAAGAGAATGGAAATGCGATACCCGTCTGACACGGTGACGCTGACCTTATAGCGATCCGGTCGTCCTCGCCCTTTAGCGCCTGTAACACGAACTTGGTTTGGTCCGATTTCTTTCAGATTGACTTGTGTGAAGTCGCAAATGACGTCGGGCAGAATATAGGCGCTCGGATCACCAATTTCGTATAGCATCTGCTCAGCGACCGCCCCGCGATTGACGATCCCACCCGTTTTTTCTGGTTTTGTGATGATGCAGGTCCCATCGGCTTGGACCTCTGCAATGGGATAGCCAATGTCTGCAATGCCATCCGCGACCAGATGCCAATCCGTGAAATTCCCGCCTGTCACTTGCGGCCCACATTCAATGAGGTGTCCGATAAGGGAGCCTTGGGCAAGCTTGTTCAGATCGTCTGCGTCCCAGCCGAATTCATGGATGAGCGCACCGAGTGTTACGGCGCTATCCACACAGCGCCCGGTGATTATAATGTCCGCGCCAGCGTCCAAAGCCTGCGCGATCGGAAAAGCCCCGAGATAGGCATTGGCGGAGACGATCTTGTCCGGGTCGGGAAAGGCTTCTTCTGAGAATATCTCAGTCGACCCGTTCAGCACGTCGAGTTGACCCATCAGATCATCACCCATCACAACAGAGACGGTGAGGTCCAGTCCCGCTTTCGCAATCGCCTCACGGACAATGGCGGCACAGCTTTCCGGATTTACGCCACCTGCATTGCTGATGATCTTCACACCCTGTTTTGCGATCTCTGGCAGATGCCGGGAGATTTGGCTCACAAAGTCTGTAGCGTAGCCCGCCAATGGCTCGCGCCGCCGCATTTGCGCAAGGATGCTCATCGTGATTTCAGCGAGATAATCAAAAACCAGATAATCGGGTTTAGCAGCGAGCAATTGCCCCCACGCCATATCGCTCTCGCCCCAATAGCCTGATGCCCCGCCAATCCGGATGGTTTTGCTCATGCGGTGAGGATGTCAGGTGAGAGTAATCTTGTCCATGACTGCCGATAATCGTCGAGAGTGTAATAGGGTTAACGCGGTCCTAACCCTTTGTGAGTGATGGCAGGGCGTGGCTTATACCGCGCCATATCCGGGCTATGATCACGCCAGTCTGCAGCAGCGTAATTATGCGCTGATGGGCTTGGGTCGTTTCCTGGAATCGGCCGTTTGGATACTTATCATCCTGTTCTTTTCAGGCGCGATCATTGGTCTGACCTTTGCGTCTGCCGAAGCGCTCGACCAAGGTGATAGTCCTTTTGCGCGGATGCTCTGGTATCCGATCTATGCCATTGTGGCTGGTTTTATGGTGTTGCGTTTGCCGGGTGTGTTGCGGCTGGTTTCGCGCAATCCATTGATCATTATCTGCGTGCTCTGGATGGGTTTGACCTTTTTCTGGTCGATTGATTCTGGCGTAACGATGCGTCGTTCCGTGGCGCTGATGATGACCACGCTTGCGGGTCTTGTTTTCGCTGCCCGTTATGATTGGGGCGAGATGGTCCAGCGGCTGGGTATTGCCATGTTGATCCTCTGCCTGATCACACTCTTCGTCGCCATCACCAATCCACCGCGCGGGATTATGAGCGAAATCCATCCCGGGGCGTGGCGCGGACCGTGGGCGGAAAAGAACTATCTGGGTGGGATCATGGCCAAAGGGTTTGCGGTCTCCATGTGTGCCTTTGCCATGCAGCCAAAACGCTTCTGGCTCTGGATCCCAACAGGCGGGCTTTGCTTTTTGATCATGCTGCTCTCCACCTCGAAGACAGCACTCCTCGCCGCGATGGGGTGTTTTGGCATATTCCTTGTCATTCGCGTCTTCAGGCGATTTCCGTTTCTTCGGGTTCCCGTTATCTGGGCGGTTGTGGCTGGAATGACGGGTTTCGCCATTTTGATGACTGTCGGCTTTGAATGGGCGCTATCGCTCATCGGGAAAGACCCAACCCTGACGGGCCGGACCGATATCTGGGTTCTTCTCTTCCGCGCGATCGAGGTGAAATATTGGTTCGGCTATGGCTATGGCGTGTTCTGGCTGGATGAATTGGGGCCGAGCTATGAAACGCGTGAGGTCCTGCAATGGGCGGTTCCCACCGCGCATAATGGCTGGCTTGATAGTTGGCTCTCAGGCGGGGTCGTCATCATTATTCTGTTCACGACGCTTCTGGTTTTGACGGCGATTAAGAGCCTGACCCGCATCAAGACAGGGGGCGTAGAAACCTATTGGGTCGTGCTGAGTCTCTTCTTTTTCATTCTTTTCTCCATCTCAGAATCTGCCATCCTGCAGCAGAATGATATTAGCTGGTTCTTCTTTGTCGCCACGACGGCAAAGCTCTGGGCGGGCGATCCGGCTTGGTGGCGGCCGGGCTCGCGCGGCGAACGCAAAGGGACTGTCGCAAAGGTCGTGATTTATAGGGGGCCTGAACGCCGGGCGGTCCCGCGCTAGCTTCTGCCATCACGCATATGCGTTATTCGTGGAACAGGATGACGTCCGCGACGAAGTCGTGATAAGCGCATCTCATGCAAACACTTCTAGTAAACCGGGCAGACCCGGCAGATATCACCCTTCTCACACTGGACGCCCCGCCTGTTGGCGAAGGCGAAGTCCGGCTGACCATCGACAGTTTCGCGCTGACGGCCAATAATGTGACCTACATGATCTTTGGCGATCAGATCGGCTATTGGCACTATTTCAATCCGAAAGCTTATGGGTATGGCGAAGACCATCAGGGGCGGATGCCTGTCTGGGGGTTCGCAACTGTCACTGAATCCAAGTGTGATGACGTTCCGGTCGGGACAGAAGTTTATGGCTTTTTGCCAGTCGCGGACGAGGTCGTGGTCAAGCCGGGTAAGATGACGCCACAAGGCTTTCAGGATGTGGCCGATCATCGTGCGCCGCTGCATCCTGTCTATAATGGCTATTCTTACACATCCGCTGATCCGTCTTATGCCGTGCAGAAAGCGATCCAGCCTGTGCTTCGTCCGCTCTTTATGACCAGTTTCCTGATAGATGATTTTGTGGCGAGTGAAAATTTCTTCGGCGCAGAGCGGGTCGTGATTACAAGTGCCTCTTCCAAGACGTCCTTGGGAACAGCCTACTGCCTAAAGCAACGCGGCGGCGTGGAAGTTTTAGGTCTGACCTCGGATCGCAATAAGGTCTTTGTCGAAGAAACGGGCTATTACGACACAGTCGTGACTTACGACATGATCGAAGGGTTGGATAAGGTTCCGACCGTCATTGTCGATATGGCTGGCAATGGAGAGCTCCTCAGCCGTCTTTACGCCCACCTGCGGGAAAATGTCGTCTATGGCTGCGCGGTTGGGAAATCTCACTATGAAGGCGACGCTGCGCCGAGGCCCGAGGAAGGCGCGCCGATGAAAATGTTCTTCGCGCCGGATTATGCCAAGTCCCGTATCGCCGAATGGGGCGGCGCAGGTTTCGCAAAACGTCTGGCCGAGCGCTGGATACCTTTCCTGAATGATGCGGCAGACTGGATGAGCATTGGTGAACCCGCGGGCGTCGAAGATATGCTCAAAGGCTATAAGGACCTGTTGAACGGGACCGTTGATCCGAAGCAGGCCACACTCTTTACGCTGAAAGGCTGATCCATGTCTTATGAATGTTTCGACGTCTCGATCGAGGATAGTATTGGGCATATCCGGCTGAGCCGACCTGAAAAGCGCAACGCGATGAGCGAGAGCTTCTGGACAGATCTGCCCCAGATTGTTCGCGATATTGATGACAATGCCAAAGCCCGCGTGATCGTGATTTCAGCGGAGACTGTCGGGGACAAGCCGATCTTCTCGGCTGGCATTGATGTGGGCATGTTCAGCTCTGGCGGCGTGTCGGGGAATGACAAGAATAATCCGGTGCACGGCGCGGATTTCTATCAGAATGTTCTGAAATTACAGGATAGCTTTAATGCGCTGGAAGAGTGCCGCATTCCGGTTCTCGTCGCCATTCATGGCGGCTGTATCGGGGGCGGTGTTGATCTGATCACAGCGTGCGACATGCGGTTCGGAACGAAAGACGCTTTCATCACCATCTATGAAATCAATGTCGGCATGACGGCCGATGTGGGGACCTTCCCGCGCATTCTAAACCATATGCCGGAAGGGGTCGTGCGAGAGCTGGCCTATACTGGGCGGCGTATGGGGGCAGAGGAATGTGAACGGCGCGGCCTCTTCAACAGTACCTTTGAGACTGAGGCCGAGATGATGACGGCAGTGATGGCGATGGCGAAGGAAATCGCGTCCAAGCCACCTCTGGCGATTTACGGCTGTAAGCGGATCATCACCTATTCCCGCGACCACAGCACGGCGGACGCGCTCGACCAGATCGCGGTCTGGAACATGTCCATGCTGATCCCATCAGAGATGATGGAAGCGATGGTGGCGAAGGGACAGAAACGGCCTGCGACCTTTGCAGACCTTCCGAAAGTAGGGCGGAACTAGCGCTCTAATTCGACGCGCGGCGCTGATAGGTTAGGGTTGTTCCGAAGTCAGCGTCCAGCAGTACAAGTCTCTCAGGGTCGACATACTCAACAATGAGCCGTCCTGGCGGGCTGGCCCGATAAGCATCTTCCAGAACGCGGGCGAGGGCGTCCGCTTCGGGTGTGGAGATGTCCGGCGTGATGCGAACATCCTGTAGCGTGCGAGTCAGAATGGTTTCCTCGAGTGTCCAAGCCACATCGGCTTCAATCGAAAACCGTTCCGGGATGCCGTTATTCTCGGTCACGGTCATAACGGCCTGAAAGAGGGAGGTGCCGTCCGGTCTATAGGTGATCACAGCATTATCGACGCGTAGGCTTGGGTCTGTTTGTGCGACACCGTCTTGCGCCCAAGTGCCGTGGAGTAAAGCCGGGTCAGGCCCGATGGGCGCGCGCCCGCAAGCCACAAGACACATCAAGCCCAGACAGACCGTCCAGCCCCGCAATGCAGACACACGCATAAAAGAGATCATCAAAAGCCTCATCTTAAGTCCGGACCGCCGCGCCCCAATAATTATAGCTCAGCACTTTAGGACCTGGCACATACATCTCGTCTAAACGTGCAAGTTTCAGGCCTGCCGTATCGAAGAGGGCCGGAATATCCCGACCTGTATGACAGCCGCCAGCGAGACGTTTCCAGATCGGGTCGATCCGTTTCTGCCAGCGCGCGACTTTGGGGTCCGGGGCCTTGCCATGTTCGGTAAAAAGGATTTCGCCGCCGGGCTTCAGAATGCGCCCCATCTCGCACAAAGCCACGACGGGGTCCGGAATTGTGCAGAGGGCATAAGTCACCAAAACTGTGTCAGCACTCTCATCGTCTAAAAGGATCGATTCCCCGGACAGACCGATGCGTTCGACGGGGAAGTTACAAGCGGCCACACGCGGCGCGGCTTTGGTCCAGATTTCTTCATCTGGATCAATGCCAATTACCCGGTCGACCTGTTCGGAATTATAAAAGGGCAGATTTAAACCGGAGCCAATGCCCACCTCCACAATGGTTCCCTTGGCTTGCGGGACAACTTTTTCGCGCTGCTTTCGGATCGGCTTGCAGCTGCAAGCCATATCCAAACAGGTCGGCAATATCTTTCTGCTGTAAAACCCCATGACGGTTCCTATAAGGGATTTCGGGGCAAGCACTAGAGGGGAAAGAATGGCACAAATAGAAGAAAAAGTGGTCTGTCGCACACCGACAGAAGGTCGGTCCGGGACAACGTCCATTCCAAAATGGAAATATGATTGCGTGCGTTTGGCCGCTCTTGAAGTGATCAAATCAGCAGGGTCAGAAGGGCTGCCCTTTTCGAAATTACCAGAGGCGGTTCGGGCAAAACTTTCTGAGGATCAGCTGTCAAAGCTCGGGTCGCTCGGCTGGCATGTCACAACGGTCAAGCTCAACATGGAAGTCGAAGGGGAGATAAAACGCCTGTCAGGCTCTCCGCAGCGTCTGGTCGCTTCGATCTGACGAACGATCCCGCAAACGTGATTGTTCGCGACCGATCTCGTTTCTTTCAATCTAAAACTCCAAGCCTATAAGCCCGCATGACCGATCAGACTTTACGCATTGCTGTCGCGCAACTGGCGCCCGCTTTTCTGGATCGCGCGGCCAGCACGGCGCGGGTGATTGAAGCCATTGAAGAGGCGGCCGTACAAAAAGCCGATTTGATCTGTTTTCCGGAAAGCTACCTGCCGGGTTATCCGTTCTGGCTCTCAGACGGCGGCGGGGCGCGCTTCGATAATGCGCAGAATAAGCGTTTGTTCGCTCATTACTCTGATCAGGCCGTGACGATTGAGGATGGCCATCTGGAGACGATTTGCGGTACATTGAAAGAGGCGAACATGGCCGCGTGGCTCGGCGTTGTGGAACGCCCGCGCGATCGTTCCGGTCATTCGCTCTATTGCAGCTATGTCTATATCGATACGCAAGGTGTGGTTCAGTCCGTCCACCGCAAGCTCCAACCCACTTACGAGGAACGGCTCGTCTGGTCGCCAGGCGATGGGAACGGGCTCGTCACACATAAGCTCGGTGCCTTCACCACGGGCGGTTTGAATTGCTGGGAGAATTGGATGCCGCTGCCGCGCGCCGCGCTTTACGCCCAAGGCGAAGATCTCCACGTCGCAGGCTGGCCAGGCAGCCGCCGGAATACGGAAGACCTGACGCCTGTGCTGGCGAAGGAAGGCCGCTCTTATGTGGTGAGCGTGAGCTCCGTCATGCGCGCCAGTGATGTGCGCGATGACATGCCGGATGCGGATTTTGTGCGTGAAGCGATTGGGGAGCAGGCCACCGATGGCGGCTCCTGTGTCTGCGCGCCTGACGGGAGCTTTGTCATGGAGCCCTGGATGAATGAGACCGGAGTCCGTGTGGTCGAGATTGATGTGGCACGCGTTCGGGAAGAGCGTCAGAATTTTGATCCGAGCGGTCACTATTCCCGACCTGATGTCACGCAGCTGATTGTTGATCGAACGCGGCAAACGACTTTGCAGATTAAGGATCAGTAGCGCCCGCCGCGCATCTGTAAGAGACGATTAACCGTCTCTTATAACCGGATTTCAACCGACTTCCGATAAAGATCATAAAAATGTCCTCGGCAGGCCTTGTGCCTGCTGTTGGCGCAGATGTGGTGGGAAGTGATGATGTTCAGACGGTTTGTATCCGATACGCGTGGCAACATGGCTATGATTACTGGGGTCATTGCCATGGTGTTGATCGGCGTGTCCGGGGCCGCCATTGATATGAGCGGAGCCTCCAATCTGCGGTCTAGCTATCAGGATATGGCGGATTCTGCGGTTTTGTCTGCAGCCCGTTCCAAGAAGAAAACGCAGGCCGACATGGCCAAAATGGCTCAAGCCACTGTGGATTCGATGAATGCGACGGGTACGACGCCTAAGGTCACGACGACTTTGTCGTCTGATAAGAAATTTCTCCAAGTTCAGTTGGAAGGCTCCTACGATAATTTCTTCATGGGCATATTTGGTAGCGAGACGGTTGGCGTCACAGGATTTGCCGAGACGGTTATCGAAATGACCGAGAATGCCGAAATCGTTCTCGTACTCGATACGACGAATTCCATGAAATATGAGAGCCGGATGGATTCGCTGAAGACGGCGGCGAAAAACTTCATCAATATTATGGAAGATGTGGACGTTGACAACCGCATCCGCATCGGTGTTGTGCCTTACGGTCAATACGTGAATGTCGGCTTGAGCCAGCGATCCGAACCCTGGTTGGATGTGCCGCCGGACTGGATTGAAACATTCCCGCAACAGTGCAACATGGTGCGTGGCCCCAAAACAGGGCAGACTTGCCGAAATGGTGTGACACAGCCCACACCGGGAACGCCTGCACAGCCCTATCGAGCTGCGACTCCACCGACATACGGGACTTGTACAGATGATGGTGTGTCTTATCGCTGTCAGACGAGTCCTGGTTCCCCCGCGCGGCAGGCTCAACCTGCACGTCCCGGCAATCCCGGTGGGCAGCCGACACGGATTTGTACCGATACATTCGGACCGGATGTGCGTCAGTGCACAACGCCTGCCCCTGTTCACCACAAATGGCACGGGTGTGTCGGATCACGTCGAAACTCCGCCAATGTGGATGTCGATTATTCCAACGGCGAAGCCAAGGTTCCCGGTTTTCTTGATCTGACCTGCGGTGCTGAAATCCTTCAGCTGACCAATGACTTCTCCAAAGTGAAGAAGAAGGTCAGAGATCTGACAACAAATGGCGAAACCTACTCTGCCGCAGGTCTGATCTGGGGGCATCGCATGGTCGATTACGCAGCCCCATTCCCGCTCAAGCGCCGAACGCCGGGCGTTGATCCGCGTCGGATCGTTATCTTCATGACGGACGGTTTCAACACCCGCTCGCGGAATGGCGATCGCCATGACGGAACCGATCGAAGCGATGCAGACCGGACAGCGAAAACGATCTGTGACGGGATGAAAGCGGACCCTGAGCTGGAAGTTTACACGGTCTCTTTCAAAGTCATTGATAATCAGGCCAAACGTTTGATCAAAGGCTGCGCGAGTCAGGATGAGATGTATTATGAGGCCTCGAACGCTGGCAAACTGAACGAGGCCTTTGAGGATATTGCCTACAGCCTCCTGACACCCCGCTTGACGCAGTAGATAACGCCGCCCCGTTTTTCTCTCGAAGGCCTGTCTCCCCTAAAGCTGGAGGCAGGCCTTTTTTGCGTTCAGCTCCGATTAATCTTGCGCCCCGTTAAGAAATCTCTAGTCCTATAGAGGGGCTCACATGAATGGAGGACGATCATGAGCAAGTTTGACGAAAAAGTTGAAAAATACACAGAGCATATGAAAGAGAAACTGGGTATGACGCCTGACGCCGATCTCTTTGCGAAAGTGACCAAGGGCTGCGGGCCGAGCATCTATAATCGTGATGCGGAAACCGTTGCGGCGACAGACGCCTCTGAGGTCGAGACCGTGAAGCAGAACTTCGTCATTAAGAAGCTTGGCGTGACTGATGAAGCCGCCGCTGATGCAGGCGTTTCCAAGGTGTTGGATATGTATTCTAAGAAGTCCCGCACGAAGTATCGCGCGGTTGTCTACTATCTCCTGACGAAGGAATTCGGCAAAGAGTCAGTCTACGCTTAAGGCGCAGACTCACTCTCCACAGGTGCCTGAGCGCTTGAATAGGTCGATGCGAGTAGCGTCTCCAGTTTAAGCGCCAGACCTTCTGAGAGCGCATCCAGCTTTTCAGTCCGAAGGCCGACCCCGACTGAGGTGGTCGGTCTTCCTGTATTGGCAGAGAACTCCATCCAGCGGTCACCTGTATGGATCGGCCAGATGGGCAGTCCTGAACCGTTGGGGTTTCCGTCTTCTGCGAAACTTACCCAGTAATCCGCTATGATTTTTGTGAGCGCGGCATCGTCATCGCTCAATCCCAAAATCTCTTCGTGACTATCAAAGACAAAGGGGATTTCGGCGGCGTGAAACGCGCCGATCGTCTGCGTCTCTGACGGCGGTACGCGCGAGAAGAAGTAGGTAAAGGCCGGCGCGCCATTCTGTAGCGATGAACGCGCGACGAAACGAATATTGGTCCCGAAGATTTCATCCCCCATCATCTGGGTGCCGCCATCCTCAAAATCCGTGTCCAGATCGTAGAGATCGACAATCTGCGCTGCGTAATTCGGGAAGGTTTCGGATAGGCGTTCAGTCAGCGTTTCAGCATCACCCGGTTCCAGATCTTGTAGCCATACGGTCGGCTGAGGATCGGTCGGGAAAAAGAGGGTCCCTTCATCCGCATTATAGCCTGCGAGAATCGGAACGCGGTTAAACGCGCCAAGCGCGAAGGCGGCCCCCACATTGCGCGGAAACACAACGCCGTCTGCGACATGGTGGAATCCTTCAGACATCTCTTCCGTGACCGCGGCTTGAATAGTGTCCGCAGGCAAAGCGCGCAGTTCTTCAGCGGTCGGATTATCAAGCCCCAAAGCGTCCGTGAGTTTGACACCTGTCGCGTGGCCTGATGGCCAGCCGACGCCTTCGCTCTCCAACTGACCGAGATGGTAAGTGGACGCGCCAGATTGCAGGATCGCGCGATGGAAAAGCCCTTCGGCCAGTGGTGTGCTCATGAGTTCTGTGACGGACCACGCCCCTGCGCTCTCACCAAAGATTGTCACGCGGTTCGGATCGCCGCCATAGGCAGCAATATTATCGCGGACCCATTCGAGGGCGGCGACTTGATCCAGGGTACCGTAATTCCCAGAGACGCCGCGCGGGTCATCTTCTGACAGGGCCGGGTGCGCCATATAACCAAACGCGCCGAGGCGGTAATTGATGGTCACAAGCACGACACCGCGTTCCGGTAAGCCGTTGGCTTGGTAGTATGAAAAATCAGACGATCCGAACTGATGACCGCCGCCATGAATCCAGACCATGACGGGGGCGTTTTCGGCATCCAGCGGCGAGCGAACGTTTAGGTGCAGGCAGTCTTCGCTCACAGGTGGGGACTCCATGGCAGCAACGGCGCGTTTGATCGCGAAGCTTTTAATCGCCGACAGGCCGTGCCCATCAATTAGGCGTTCAAAATAGCCACCTTCAACATCTGTGGGCTGCATACAGCGCGACCCGAACTGGCTGGCATCACGAATCTCGGTCCAGTTAGGCGCGTCTGCAGGCGGCGCCCAGCGTAGATCGCCTAAAGGAGCCTCTGCAAACGGCAGGCCGTTATAAGTCGCAATGTCCAGATTATCAGGAGACAGGACGCCCTGAACAGGCCCTTGTGGGGTCTCCAGAACGGGAGTCGGTTCCGGCGGCGCGCTTGAGCAGGCGGCAATAGTAAGAGCACTGAGGCAGAGAAGATAAGAACGCATTCACGCTTACTAATCGCGCACAGGGCGTTTCGCCAACTAGAAAAGTGCGCCCTTTATCCCATCAAGAATGAATTGCGCAGCCAGTGTCGCGAGCAGAACGCCGAGGACGCGTGTCAGGACATTGGTGAAACTCTTACCCATTAGTTTGATTAACCCGCCAGCGAGCAGAAAGCTCACCAGGGTAATCAGCAAAACCGCAGCGAGGGCAGCCATCACAGCGATCTCGCCAGAGATGCCCACATCATTCCCCTTCATCAGCAGCAGAAGCGAGGCCATCGTCCCTGGACCCGCGATCATTGGGATGCCCATGGGGAAAACGCTAATATCCTCCGGGTCTTCGACCTCTTCGAGCGCTCCTTCAGCGCGGCCCTCGCGCTTTTCGGTGCGCTTCTCAAACACCATGTTCAGACCGATAATGAAGAGCATGATACCGCCGGCGATGCGGAGCGCATCCAGACTGATTCCGAGCTTAGAGAAGAGCCACTCGCCGACAAAGGCGAAGCCATAGAGGATGATGGCAGCAACGCCGACACTCTTAAAAGCCATCTCGCGGCGATGGGCTTTGGACGTGCCTTGGGTGAGCGTCGCAAAAATGGGCGCACAGCCCGGCGGATCAATAATCACGAACAGGGTCGCAAACGCAGACGCAAAAATGGCCATGTCGAACCAGGCTTCCATGGCGGGCGCTTTAGGGTGCGACCGTCTGCCCCGCAACCCACCCAAACCCGTTCTTCGGTTGAACTTGCATATGGGCCTGCACCTATGGTGAAAGACGATATGACCTTATCCCGTTTATCGCTTGTCTTTCCTCTCATGCTGGCCCTTGGCGCAGGTTGTGCTGGCGAACCGGACGTTGAGCCGCAGCTTACCGAAATAGATGTGAGTGAAGCGCCGCTCGCTTTCATCGAACCGACAGCGAGCGACGCCAATCTCGATAGTGACGTCGCGCCTTATGTGCTCGCGCGCGGGGCCGGGCCGTCCCGCCTATCGCCCGATGGGACGATGATCGCAACGCGTCTCTCTCTGACAGGCACGCGGCAGCTTTATGTCATGCTGAGTGATGGGAGCGCGGAGCCTTTTCAGCTGAGCTTCGGGTCTGGGATCACATTCTTCGACTTCTCACCAACCGGCGCGATCCTCTACGGCTCTGACAATAATGGCGATGAGCGTGAAAATTACTGGATCATCGAACCTGACGGAGAGGGCGGTTGGTTGGAACCCCGGATCGTCCTTCCGGCGACCGAGTCAGGTTTTCGGAGCTTTGGCGACTTTACGGCGGATGGGCAGACAATTGTCTACAGCTCAACAGAACGCAACGGTCTGGATTACGACATCTACAAAGCGGATTTAGAGACAGGTGACACGACCCTCATTTTTGAAGGTGTTTATGGAAACTTTGTCGAAGCCGTTGCGCCTGACGGGTCCACCGCCATTGTCTCAGAAAGCGTCGGCGAAGATAGTGACCGAATTTTTGTGCTCGACCTGGAAACGGGTGAACGGACAGTCATTAGTGATCCAACCCCGCGGGCTAATCACACGGATGCGGGGGTGTTTTTTGACGGAGAAAATAAAGTTACCTTCGCGAGTAATATCGCAAGTGAATTTACCCGTCATTCGGCCGTATTGCTAGAACCTAGCGAAAAAGATGATCTAGGTGTTGAGAGTGTCCCTGACTTTATAGCTTCCATAGATGCAGCATCTTACAATGCTGACATTGAGCAAATAAAACGATGTGGTCAGGACCTTTTTT
Source organism: Pseudomonadota bacterium (assembly GCA_038526555.1). GTDB lineage: Bacteria > Pseudomonadota > Alphaproteobacteria > Caulobacterales > Maricaulaceae > Litorimonas. Next base: position 9,571 of record JBCBGR010000002.1, on the reverse strand, counting down.
ACGTTTATAATCTCACAGGTTTTTCGGAGATATGGAGACCGATTCTAAAAAACTCAGATGACGCATCTGACGGCCAAGTATTCTCTGATTTGCCGAACGGCGTATACTCGATCGATTGCTCAGAGAACCAGTTGCTAGTTCGGGTTTCAGCTCCCAACATCCCGGGCGACCTCTATATGGTCGATCTAAATTCATCAGAGTCCAAGCGCGTCTTCGCCTCTGACTATGCAGGCCTCAATAAAGAGGATCTGATTGCTCCAGAGCCTATCAGTCTTCCTGCAAGTGACGGCGTTGAAATTCACGGCCTGCTCTATCTGCCGAAAGACACACCCAACCCGCCTGTCGTCTTCGACGTTCATGGCGGTCCGACCGCCCAGTCCCGTCCGAGCTGGGACGGCCCCGTTCAATATCTGCTCTCACGCGGGATCGCCGTTTTCAAGCCGAATGTCCGCGGCTCAACGGGTTATGGCCGAACCTATGTGACCCTCGACGATCAGCGGAAGCGTTTGGACAGTGTGCGGGATTTAGTCGATATGCTGGACTGGCTGGAATCGGATGGGCGTGTGGATACGTCACGCGCCGCTGTCATGGGTGGGTCCTATGGCGGTTATATGGTCAATGCGGTGCTAGCTGATTATACAGAGGCCTTTGATGCGGGCATCTCCCTCTTCGGGGTCGGCGATTGGGTGACCGCGCTGGAAGTCGCCAGCCCTGCTCTGAAGGCTTCAGATCTGATCGAGTATGGCGATATTTCGGACCCTGAGTGGCGTGAGTTCTACACCGAGATTTCACCGATTGCGAAAGCCGACAATATCCGCGTGCCTGTCCTCTACAGCCACGGCGTGATGGACCCTCGTATCGACATTGCGGAAACCGAAATCATGGTCCGTGCGCTGCGTGAAAACGGTGTTCGCGCCGACTTTGTGCGCATTCCGGATGAGGGCCATGGCTGGCGTAAACTGGACAATCGCCTCTTCTATGAGCGGGTTCAGGCCGATTTCCTCGACGAAATCTTCGCGGAATAGTCTACAAAGTTTCCAACGATTTCAGCCCGCTAGTAACCTGGCGGGCTTTTACGACTCGACACTCAATAAAAAGATATCATATTGATATCACAATATCGAAAGGAGAGAGTCGATGACTGAAATTCGAGAAAAAGATACCAAATCCATGGCGGGTATTCCCGTCTTGCTGTTGAGCGTCATGGCGAAGGTTGCCAGTGGTTGGATGTTTGTTGTCGGGGCAAGAAGCTCTGAGCCGCTTCTGGTTGTTGCGGGCATCATTATCTTCCTGATCGCACTGATTGCACTCGCAGGACTTTACACCGTCGCGCCAAACCAATCCGCTGTCCTGTCGCTGTTCGGCAAATATATCGGCACCGTCGATGAGCAGGGTCTACGCTGGAACAATATCTTCTTCTCTAAAAAGAAGGTCTCCAAACGCGTCCGGAACTTTGAGTCCGGGAAGCTGAAGGTCAATGAGCTGGACGGCTCACCGATTGAGATTGCTTCGATTGTTGTGTGGGAAGTGTCCGATTCGGCTGAAGCTGTCTTTAATGTCGATGACTATGAAAGCTTTGTGCAGATCCAGTCTGAAGCCGCGATCCGCGCCATGGCGACGAGCTATCCTTATGATCAGCATAAGGAAGGTGAAATCAGCCTGCGCTCCCACCCGGATGAGATCAGTGACCGCTTGCGTCACGAAATCCAAGAGCGCCTGACCAAAGCCGGTATTCATGTGATCGAAAGCCGGATTTCACATCTGGCTTACTCACCGGAAATTGCAGGCGCCATGCTGCAGCGTCAGCAGGCGGGCGCGATCATCGCCGCACGTCAGAAGATTGTCGAAGGCGCGGTCGGCATGGTCGAAGATGCTCTGGCTGAGTTGAAGGCGAAGGACATTATCGATCTGGATCCGGAACGTCGGGCGACCATGGTGTCCAACCTGCTCGTGGTCCTCTGTTCGGACAAGGCGACCCAGCCGGTCGTGAATACAGGTAGCCTCTACTAAGGCGGTGGCCGCTAAAAAATCATACCCCTTACGGATCAGCGCACCCGTCCTCGACGCCATGAAGCGCTGGTCCGATGATGAGCTTCGCAGTGTGAACGCGCAGATCGAATATGTTCTGCGCGACGCGCTGCGTAAAAATGGTCGGCTGACGCGCGGCCAGGAGACGGATGAAACAGATGATGGAGATGAATAATGTCCTGGGAATATAAAATCGTTCAACCAGAGATGAAGGGCTTGTCGGGTTTATCTTCCAAGAAAATCCATGCGGCCTCAGAGGACATCCTCAACAAAATGGGCCGTGAAGGCTGGGAATGCTATCACGTCAATGTGGATGCGTACCCGTCCGTCTTCTATCTGAAACGCCCGCGTTAGGAGGCGACTATGCGTTATGAATATAAAGTGGTGACCTTGAGGGGCAGCGTCTGGAGTGGAAAGCCAGAAAAGCGTGATGCTGATTTTCAGAATGAATTGAATCAACTCGGCCTGATCGGTTGGGATCTCGTTGGAGTCAGCCCTTATGCGCAGAATGTGCAAGCGTTCCTGAAACGGGAGAAGTAAGCTAGCTCGCCTTCAAGGCTTTCAACCCTTTCGTCCCCATCCAGATCAAGGTGAGGTTGAAGGCGCTGACGATGAATAGGGCAGGCAGTCCGCCCAGATTGGAGAGCATACGGACCCCGTCAATGCCGGACAAGCTCACCATTGACCATGCTGCCAGTCCTACGGCGACCGCAAAGATGATTTTAGGCCATGCGCGTCGCGGTTGAACCCCATCCGGTCGGGGTTCGCTATCATGATCTGTGATCTGGGCGAGCACGCTGGTCGAGGAATCAGCCGCTGTCACATAGGACAGATAAGACAGCACAATGACGAGCGCCGCCAAAGCGGCTCCAACTGGCAACGCGTCCAGTACCGCATAAAGGACCCGCTCCGGTCCTCCCGCATCCATCACGGCGCTTAACCGACCTGGGGTGTCTGTTTCTAGAATGACGGAGAACCCACCAAAGATACTCATCCAGACCATCGAGAAGATCGCTGGCAGGACAAGGTTAACGAGAATATAGGTGCGTACTGTGTAACCGCGCGAAATACGTCCCAGGAACATGGCGGAGAGCGGGGCCCAAGCGAGCCAATTGGCAAAGTAGAAGACCGTCCAGGCCTTCGCCCAATCCTGGTCATCAAACGGCGGCAGTAAGAGCGATCGGGGGAGAAATTCGATACCGTAATCCAGCACAGCTTGCGCGCCGACACTGACAATTTTCAACGTCGGACCCAGCAAAAAGACCGCCACCATGAACAGGATGAAAAGCCGTGTGTTGATGTCTGAGAGGACTCGGATCCCGCGTTGCAGACCGCTCGCTGAGCTGATCGCAAAGCCGCTGATCACGAGCAGGGCGAAGAAGCCCGTCACCCAGGGACCTGACCCTGTGCCCGCCAGACGGTCCAGTCCGCCGGCCAGTGAAAGTATCCCTGCGCCGAGTGAGGCTGCGAGCCCAAACAGAAGCGAGAGGACGGCGAGACTATCCAGCCCGTCTCGCACGGGATTGGGAACAGCTCGCCCGCGGACCGCGCGAAACGGTGAAGCCAGTGAAAAGGGGAGGTGCCAATTATGATAGGCGAGTGCGAAGGTAAGCCCTGGAATCGTATAAATCGCGTAAGGTGTCACCGTCCAATGCATAAAAAGTGATGACATGGCGAACCGCCCCGCCCGCTCGCTGCTGGGTTCTGCATCCAGACCTCCGGGTTCTGCCAGATGATAGATCGGCTCAGCCGTCGCCCAAAAGAGAATGCCGATCGCTACCGTTGTCGTGAGCGTAATCGCCATCCAGTTCCATTTGGACAGAATGGGTTTCGCGTCTTTTCCGCCAATCCGGATGCTTCCGAGGGGTGAGAACGCCGCCCATAGGCAGGTCAGTACAAAGATGAAAGTCGCCCCGGCAAATCCATAAATCAGTCGATCCAGAATTTGCGTATTGATCGCGCTGGTTACCGCGAGAAACTGGTCCGGTATAAACAGGCTTGTGACGATCAGAACCCCAAACACCATTAAGGGTGCGCCAAAGACGAAGCGTCGCAAACCGACTTTCGCCTGAGAGGTAGTGTCAGAGGGCATCGCGTGAGCGATTAGTCTATCTCACTTTTTGGGGGTGTTGGGCCGCTCGGGTGTACCGGAGGGACACTTTTTCCGCGTACAATCCTCCAGAGCCGCCGTCCTTCGCGCCGCAGCATGTGTGCTGGGGAGCTCGCAATCTTCGCCAATCGGCGGATGCGACGCCATCTCTTGCGGGCGACCGGCTCATATTCCGGCGTCAGATAGTCAAAGAAGATATCGGTAACGGCGTCCCACGTGTAATTCTCAGCATGAGCACGAGCGTTCTCACGCGATAAGTCTAGGGCGGAGAGCGCGGCTGTCTTCAAGTCTTCGTCAAGGACACCTGCCTTGGACTCCGGGATAATATCGATCGGCCCGCTGACGCGATAGGCGGCGACAGGCGTGCCCGTCGCCATCGCCTCAATAATGACAAGGCCGAACGTATCTGTCCGGCTGGGGAAGACGAATACATCCGCATCCGCAAAATGACGGGCGAGATCGTCACCAAACTTCGCCCCTGTAAACATGATGTCGGGATATCGCTTTTTCAGCTCTTCCATTTGTGGCCCGTCACCAACGACGACTTTGGAGCCTGGTAGGTCGAGGTCGAGGAAGGCTTCAATATTCTTCTCAACCGCGACGCGGCCCACATTCACGAAAATGGGGCGCGGAAGGTCTTTATAGACGTCGTCAGCGCTGCCGGGTTCCGCCCGCTTGTCCGGGTTAAACTGGACCGTATCGACCCCGCGCGCCCAGACGCCCAAGCCCGTGAAGCCTTTCGGCTTCAGGAAGTCCGCCATGCTCGGTGTCGTGACCATGGTGCGTCCGCCAGAATTATGGAAGTCGCGCACAAATTTATAGGCGATCGACATGGGCAGGAACGGGATCCGCGCTTTGATATATTCCGGAAATTTCGTGTGATAGCTGGTCGTGAACGGCATGCCCCAGCGCAGGCAAAGGGATCGCGCCGCCTGACCCAGCGGGCCTTCGGTGGCGATATGTACCGCTTCCGGCCCGAACAGGACCATGCGCCGTTCGACGTCGCGCTTTGCGAACGGCGCCAAGCGAATATCGGGATAGGTCGGTAGCGGCATCGTCCAATAGCCATCAGATGGGGCGATCACTTCGATTGTGTGGCCTTTGGCGCGAAGCAGTGAGACGGTCGTATCTAATGTCCGCACCACCCCGTTCATTTGTGGGTGCCAGGCGTCAGTCACGAGAAGGATTTTCATGGGAAGATACCGAAGCCGGATCGCGGCATTTTTGTGCAAGCTGGAGTCAGGGAACTCTATGTCATCTTAAAACATTGACGTCACCACCCCAGTATCGCTGAATAAACGAGCGAAAGTGATGAAAAATTAGGCGTTTCGCTGTTTTTGTCACATAAAGTGGCTAACTTGCCTCATTTGCAGGCGTGACAGCCAAAAGTCCTTGCCACCTCGTCGTCACGCTGAAATCCAAGATGGACGCTTGTTCATGTGGTGAATTTCGCCTGCCGCAAGCGACAAAATAAATGTGTTTCGGACGAAACGGAGGGTGTCCATGTCCATTAAATCCTTGTTGGCCGCATCCAGTGTTGCCGCACTCTGCTTGTCGATGAACAGTGTCGCACACGCGCAAGACGCAGATGACGAAGTGATTGTCACCGGGTCTCGTATTGCCGTGAACGATCCCAGCCAGGCGGTGAGCCCGGTTGTCGCGATTAGCGGCGACGATCTCGCAACGGCGGGTACGGTTGATATTTCAGAGCTTTTGCGTGAGACGCCACAATTGCAAGGCTCTCTGGCCGCAAGCTTCTCAGGATTTAACGGCACAGCCCTCGGTGTTGGTCAGCTCGACTTGCGTAGCCTTGGCGCGCGCCGGACCTTGGTCATTCAGGATGGTCGCCGTCACGTCGCGGGTGTGTCAGGCAGCGGGACCGTGGATGTCGGTACAATCCCGATTTCGCTGCTAGAGCGTGTTGATGTTCTGACCGGCGGTGCGTCATCGATCTATGGTGCGGACGCTGTGACAGGTGTTGTGAACTTCATCATGCGTGATGGAAGCTCTTTCGATGGCTTGGAAGTTCGCGCCCAGGCGGGTGTCAGTAATGAAGGCGACGGTGAAGAGTTTTTCGTGTCGGTCGCGAATGGCGGGACATTTGACAATGGTCGCGGCTCTTTTGTCTTCGGTGCAGAATATGACATGGCGGACGCTGTGCTCGCGGGTGATCGCGACTTTGCCGGATCCGGTCTCTTTTCTCGGGTCTCAAACAACCAGACACTGATCGATGCGTTCGGTTTCAATCCGGATATTGAGAACGTCTTTATTCCAAACCAGACGCTTCCGATCTCCAGTGGTTTCGGCATTATCTCTTTGGGCACGGCATCTAACCCACCATCTGCGTTCCTGGACGCGGCCTTGAGTGGCGGTGAAGTTGGCTGTGGCCGTCCGGTTGGCATCGCAGGCTTCCCGGGCTGTCAGGTCTTCGACAATGGCACACTTCGTCCGTATAATCCGGGTGATGTTTTCATCGGACCATTCGAAGCGATTGGTGGTGACGCTGTCCCAACCGAACCGGACGATGAGATCCTGCTGCCTGAGACTGAAACAGCGATCCTGTCCGCAGGCTTGACCTATGAGTTAACAGAGAATGTCGAGTTCTTCGCTGACGTCAAATATGCCTTCTCTGAGACACAAGAATCTAACCAGGTAAACGGTTTTAACGATGATATTCCGATCGCACTGGACAACCCGTTCATCCCAGCCGCACTGCGCAGCCAAATTGATGCGCTGATCGCTGAAGGGGAAACACCCTCAATTCTGATGTCACGAGATACGCTCGATTTGGCGGCGCGTCCGAACCCCGTGGCTGAGCGCAAGACGCTACGCTTGGTCGGTGGCTTCCGGGGTGATATCCCAGCCCTCGACGTCGATTATGAAGTCTCTGCCAATTACGGTCGGACAGATGCGGACATCGTGACCCAGAACACACGGATCGAAGATCGCTTCTTCGCGGGTGTTGATGCGGTTCTAGACCCGGCGACGGGCAATATTGTCTGTCGTTCTGATCTGGATCCAACAGCGCCGATCCCAGAGCCCGACTTCCCAAGCACAAGCCTCGACTATTCGACGTTTAATCCCGGTGATGGTCAGTGTCGTCCGATCAACCTGTTTGGTCAGAATGCGATCACGGAAGAAGCCGCCGCATTTGCGTTCCTGCCGACAACCTCATCTAACGAAGTTCAGCAGACTGTTCTGTTTGCCTCGATTGCAGGCGACTCAGAGCGTGTCTTCTCACTCCCAGCAGGTCCAATCGACTATGTCCTGGGTATTGAATATCGTGACGAGCAGAGTGAGTTTATCTCAGACGGTCTGGTCCAATCCGGCCTGACTTTTGGTTCGAACAACTCTGGACCAACACTGCCGGTTTCCGGTGGCTTCGATGTGTTTGAAGGCTTTGCTGAGGTCCGCGTGCCCGTCATCTCTGATGTTGAGTTTGCAGACTTCCTCGAAGTGAACAGCGCGATCCGGATTTCTGATTACTCAACCATCGGTACGACAGAAACATGGACTGTCGGTGCGCGCTGGGGTCTGCTGGAGCAGTTCACTGTTCGCGGCACATATTCTGAGTCCGTGCGTCCGCCGAATGTGAACGAGCTCTTCTCGCCGCTGCAGCCCGACTCCATTGGCGCCACGCAAGACCCGTGTAACCCGAACTTCATCAATGGGGGTACAGAGTTCCGCGAGCAAAACTGTCTGCAGTTTGTCGCTCCAGGCTTTGACTCCACGAACTTCAACTCAGCCTTCGTGCCCGGTCAGACAGGCGGTAACATCAACCTGAACGAGGAAACCGCGCAGACCTTTACATTGGGTCTCGTCTGGGAACCCACAGCGCCTGCGCTGGACGGTTTCCGCGCGATCATCGATTATTACAATATCGAGATCGAAGGTCTGATCGACACGCTGGATCCGTTCCAGATCGCTCAGAACTGTGTCGACTTGCCTGACATTAACAACCAGTTCTGTGACGCCATCTTCCGTGATCCCACAGATGGCTTCATCACAGGCTTCCTGTCCGGTGAAATCAACTTGGGTAGCGTTGAAACAGAAGGTGTCGACTTCCAGTTCCGTTACAACTTTGATCCAGCTGATCTGCTCGGCATGGATGATGTGGGTGAGTTCCGCATCGGCCTTCTGGGCACACACTTCCTGAAAAATGATGAAGTCCGTGACCCGACACAGCCAGATGCTGTGACCGATGTTCAAGGTACATTCGCGCGTCCAGACTGGATCGTGAACTTTAACGTCGATTGGACGATGGACGCGTTTAGCCTCGGCTGGCGTCTGCGCTATGAGGACACACAGCTCCTGTCCGGCATCGAGTTTGATGATTTCGAGAACAACCCGAACTTCATCGATCCGCTGCGCACAGGCGACAGCTTCGTGCATGACTTCACAGCGTCCTATGAGTTCAGTGACGATCTATCGATCTATGGGGGTGTTAATAACGCGTTTGATCGCGACCCTTATTTGGCGGCGTTGTCCCGTCCAGCCGGTCCACGCGGACGTTTCTTCTTCGTCGGTGCTGAGGTGAACTTCTAGGGTCTCGCCCCAAACAGACTGAAAAGCCTGATGAGGCTCCTCCCCACGGGGAGGGGCCTTTTTCTTTGTCTGGACGAAGTGTTCGGCTGTCTGGGGAGGGGCGTCCTATCCATGGCCTTATGCGGCCAAGGCAATATGCCGCATGGGGATTGTTCGTTGCGGGGTCGGAACAGTTATACCGCCTCGTCCACACCCGCGTTCTGCGACCGCGTTTCAGGGTCATTTTGATTCTTCTAAGGAAGTCAGTAGCTTAGCAAAATGGGCCGTTTCGGCTGCGTGACATCCACATGACGCTTTCAAGAAAATTTTGTCGAAATTCCAATGGATTAACGGATTGTTAGGCTTATTCTCACACCTGCAAACCCACAAGGTGTTGACGGAAGTGCGATATCCAACACTATATGTAGTTCGATACTCGCTTTATTCGTTTCACTTCGTTAGTGTGGTGATCCCCGGTTTAGGGGCCGGGGAAAGAGGGTGAGTCGTCTGTAAAGACAGCGAAAACGGGAGAAAAACGCGTGAACATGAGTGAAGACGAATTTGGCAAAGATCTGGATCCAGTGGAACTGGAACAGGCGGCAGAATTGGCGGCCCTGGCCTTGAATCCAGGCGTCACATCTTCGCCAAAAGTCGTGGCGCCGATGCAGGCACCGACACGCCCGCGTCAGAAGCCCAAGCCCGCTCTCAATGTGCGTAATATTCGTCCGCCAAAGCAGGACCGCTCCCGTGACGCCCTGCTGACAGATTTCGGTAAGAAGACCCTCGTCGACCGTTACTTGCTGCCTGAAGAATCTTATCAGGACATGTTTTCTCGTGTGGCGACCTTCTACGCGGATGATGACGCGCACGCGCAGCGTCTTTATGATTATATGTCTCAACTCTGGTTCA
>JBCBGR010000001.1:0-30680 GCA_038526555.1 Pseudomonadota bacterium | reverse complement strand
CGTTTGGACGCCTGATATCAATAGGTAAAGCGCGAGAACCGCCGCGACAAAATTCGGTCTTTGACCTTCAATGAGGAAGGGTGCGACGCCACCCCCTACAAGATAAGTCACTGCCATTGAGACAAAGAAAATCAACCCCATCTGGCGGTGAAGTTTGGACCCTTTGCGCGTCGCCAGCGCCAGAACCCCAGAAATCAGTCCAATCGTCCCGCCGCCAATATGCGCATAAAGCAGCGCCGCAGCGCCCCAATGCGCCCAAACCGGGGCCTCTTCCGCAATGACGAGCCTTTCCGCATAAGCCGGAAACGCCGTGAAGAGCACAAGCCCCAAAACGAGGGCAAATATCGTCTGTCTGTTTGTTAGCATGAGTGGCCTTGGAGATTTCATGCTCATTTGCCTCATATATTTATTGATAGTCAATAAATAATTGCTGTTTTATGATATGAGCAAACGGATGATGCGATAGATTGGTCCTTCCTCTCAACGTTTCCATCCGGCATGAACGGTCTCATGCGTATTATGATTGCCTTGTTTTTCATGTCCCTACTTGTGGCCTGCCAGCCTGTGTCAGACACAGCAACTGACCCATTAGCCGGGACAGAGGAACGTCCCGGTTTTCTGACCCTGCATGTGAATGAAGCGACGGGGGTCGTTTTGGTGCGCCTACCGGAACCGGATGCAGACGGCATTGTGCTGGAAGCCATCCATACGGCACGGCTGACGTCTGGGCTGGGGTCTAATCCCGTAGGATTAGATCGCGGTTGGGGCGATGGCGGGAAGGTCGTTCAATTTCGCCAGCGCGGGAACAAAGTCATACTGGAACAGCCGAATCTGCGCTATCGGTCCAATGGTGACAATCCGATGGAAGCCCGCGCAGTCGCGGAAAGCTTTGCGCCATCCTTCCTTGCCAGTTTTGAGATCAAGGATCGCTCCGGTGGTTTGCTGATCGATATGACGGATTTCCTCACCAGCGATATTCTGGGTCTCCAGCAATATTTGAAAGATGCTGAGCAGGGGAGTTTTTCCGTACAAGCCGACCGGACCCTGATCGACACAGACAATGTGTTCAGCTTCCCGGATAATGCTGAGTTTGATGTCTTCTTCACGCTCGAAACGGCCGATCCGGGGCGCGAGGTCGCGACGACGGCAGCAAATGGCAAAACAGCGACCCTGATCCAACACCATAGTTTTGTGCGTCTGCCGGACGCGGGCTACGAACCGCTTTTATCTGACCCACGCGCAGGTGTGATCGAACAGGTCCACTATGATTATAGTGCAGATCTATCTGCCCCGATCGAGACTCGCTTTGCGCGTCGCTACCGTCTGCAAAAGGATGCAGACGGGAAGACGATCAAGCCGATTGTTGTTTATGTCGATGGCGGCGCGCCAGAACCGATCCGCAGTGCGCTAGTCGAAGGCGCGGCTTGGTGGGGTGAAGCATTCGCAGAAGCGGGTTTCCCGGATGGTTACCGCGTCGAAATCCTCCCCGACGACATTCACCCGCTCGATGTGCGCTACACGGTTGTTCAATGGGTGCACCGTCAAACACGCGGTTGGTCTTATGGAGGCGGAGTCTCTGATCCGCGCACGGGTGAAATGCTCAAAGGCCATGTCAATCTGGGCAGCCTCCGCGTGCGCCAAGACCGGATGATCTTCGAAGGGCTACTCGGCGCGGAAAAGACGGATAGCGGCGATTTTGACGACCCGGTCGAACTGGCCCTGATGCGTATCCGGCAGCTCTCCGCGCACGAAATCGGTCATTCGCTCGGTTTCATGCATAATTTTGCAGGCAGCTCGGATAATAAGGCCTCGGTGATGGATTACCCGGCCATGGATGTCCGACTCGTCGATGGGCGGCCAGACTTGTCCAATGTCTACGGCGTTGGGATTGGCGACTGGGATAAGGTCACGACCGATTGGCTTTACGGTGAGCATCCCGCCGCCGAGCGGGACGCTATTCTGGAAGAGGCCTACGCGTCCGGCCTGTCCTATGTGGCGGATAGTGACGGGCGCGGGCCCGGCACAGCGCATCCAGATGGCAGCGTCTGGGACAATGGGTCGGACGCCATCGCGACACTGCAGGACGTGATGGCGATCCGTCAATATGCGCTGGACCGGTTTGGCCCGGACTCGTTGCCAGAGGGCTGGAACCAATCTGATCTGAGTGCCGCGCTGGTCCCGATCTATCTCTATCATCGCTACCAGACGGCGGCGGCGGCCAAGTCGATTGGTGGGATGCGCTTTGATTACGGGCCCAACGGTCAGGCGATGGCGGCAGAGATTGTCGAACCCGCTGTGCAGCGACAAGCCATGCGTGCCGTTCTGGCCACGCTCGACCCAGAGGCGCTCGATATTCCAGACACCGTTCTGGATCGGCTAACGCCGCGTCTGCGGACGTTCAGTTTTGCGGATAATGACCGCGAGCTCTTTCGCGGGACGGCTTACCCGGCTTTTGATGTCACAGCGGCAGCGGATACAGCGGCGGATTTGAGCTTCAGCGTCCTCCTCCACCCGCAGCGCTTGGCGCGGATGGCTGAATTTCACCGCCGTGATCCGGCCAATCCAGGTCTGGATGAGTTGATGGCGGCAACGCGCACAACCGTTATGGGCTTTCCGAGGGACGGGCGTCAGGGCGAGATCGCAAACACGATCCGCGCGCGTCTGGCCTACCGTTTGGTGGGTCTGGTCGCTGGGGATCACCCGGCTTCCGTCCGGGCAGCGGCGGACGCAACGCTCGATCGGATGCAAGCAACCTTATCGGCCTCTGAAGATCGTCGGGATCGGTGGTTGGGGACTGAAATCCTGCGCCTGCAAGAGAACCCAGACAGTCTAAAATCTCTCATACCGGCGGCCAGAACTCTACCACCTGGCAGTCCTATCGGGCAGGGCCATGTCTGCTCCGGCTGGCACTGACATGCCGACCTATCAGGGACGATGCCATTGCGGGGCCGTGCAGTTTGAGTTTGACGCGCCAGAGCCTGTCGATGTGACAGATTGCAATTGCTCGCTCTGTGCGATGACCGGGTATGAGCATGTCTTCGTCGAAGAGGCAGACCTTCGCTTCCTCTCAGGCCGGGATCACCTCACGTCCTATAAGTTCGGGACTGGCACGGCGGATCACCTGTTCTGCAAGACATGCGGAATCAAACCGCTCTACCGCCCGCGCAGCCATCCGGGGGCTTGGAGCGTCAACGCCCGCTGTGTCGAGGGTCTGACCATTGGACGTCGCGTGTCGTTTGACGGTCAGAACTGGGAAGAGAGTATTGAAGGCTTGCATCGGGACCTCGACAGCGAGTGACTTTGCGTTAAAGGCCGCCGTATGAGCGCATCCTTTCAGCCCATTTCCGGCCTTGCCGATATCGCCATCGAATATGATGCGATTTTCTGTGATATTTGGGGGGTCGTCCATAATGGCCGCCGCCCACACTTTGCGGCGTGTGGGGCGCTGGAACGCTACCGGGATGAGGTCGGTCCTGTCGTCCTCATGTCCAACACGTCGCGCCCTAGCGCACAGGTGCCCGAGAGCTTTGCCATGCTGGAAATGCCGGATGGGTTCTTCGATGCCATCGTCACGAGCGGGGACGCCATTGTGAATGAGCTGGCGCTCCGTTCCCCCGGTCCGGCCTTTCTGATCGGTCAAGTCGATGAGCAAGATGCAGAAGGGTTCGGCCTGTTCGACCAAGTCCCGATGAATTTTGCCGATATGGACGAGGCGGAGTTTGTCGTTTGCACGCGCCCTTATGATTATGGCGATGACATCGAAGAGTATGAGGACCTGCTGACGGATCTGTTGCAGCGCGATCTGGAGATGGTCTGCACCAACCCGGACGTAAAAGTGAAAGTCGATGGCCGCGAGCTCATGTGCGCAGGCGCGATTGCCCAAGCCTATGAACGTATGGGTGGCACCGCCGTCTATGGCGGGAAGCCCCATCCGCCGATCTACCAATTAGGACGCGCTTGGCTGGAAGAGACAATGGGCTATGCGCCCGAGCGAATCCTGATGATTGGTGATAACCTCTTCACCGATGTTGTCGGGGCGCAACGTGAGGGCATTGACTGCCTTTTCATTCAGGACGGTCTTTACGGGTCCACAGCGGCGGAATTTCGCGCCATTTGCGAAAGACACGGCATCTCCGCCCAGTATCAGTTGCCGGAATTGGCTTGGTAATAAATCGGCTTGGTTCGCTGTATGACTCTTTGTATAGGCTCCGGTCATGAATGACACTGTGAAATACTATCTCGAAGATCTCGAGGTCGGGATGACCGCCTCGACGACGGCGACCATTACAGCCGATATGATCGATACGTTTGCCGATATTACGGGCGATCATAATCCAATCCACATGGAGGATGCTGCCGCCAAAGCCAATGGCTTTGACGGACGCATCGCCCATGGCGCTTTGTCCGCCAGTTTCATTTCGGCTGTGCTGGGCAATCAACTTCCTGGACCCGGCGGCGTTTTTGTCGAGCTGAATCTGCGCTTCCGTAAACCCGCCATGATTGGCGATGAAATTACAGCCGTCGCCGTTGTTGATGAAATCAATGAGCGGACGGGCAAGGTGAAGATGAAATGCCACTGCGAAGCGGGCGGCGTGAAAATCTGCCGCGGTGATGCTGGTGTCTTTGTTCAAAAGCGACCCGCCGAATAAGTGCGGTCCTTTAATCGCTACACAGACTTACCGGACGAGGTGCGCGGCGCCGTTATTGCGCTGGGTAACTTTGATGGTCTACATCGCGGCCATCAAGCGGTCATCAAGCAAGTCCGTGAGATCGCGGAAGCGCATGACGCGCCCGCTGGTATCGGCCTGTTCCGGCCTCATCCAAGACGCTTCTTTCAGCCGGATGCACCACCCTTCCGCCTAATGAGCGCAGGGCTGCGCGAAGGTATTCTGGGCGATCTCGGCATTGATCTCCTCTTTGAACTGCCCTTCGATGACGCGCTGCGCGAGATGGATGACACGGAATTTGTCGAAATCGTCCTGCATCAGGGTCTGGGCATTCGGCATGTGGTCGTTGGCGAGGATTATGGTTTTGGCAAGAATCGCTGCGGGGATGTGGAGAGCCTGAAACGGCTTTGCGCAGAGCGCGGTATTGGCGTGACGACAGTCTCGCCTGTCGGCTTGCACAAAATGTATGGCAAATATGGCTCGACCGAAATCCGTAAGGCGCTGAGCCAGGGTGATGTCGTCCATGCCCAGCATATGCTGTCTCGCCCGTGGATGGTGGATGGCATTGTTGCCCATGGCCAGAAGCGCGGGCGCACCATTGGCTTTCCAACCGCCAATCTGGATTTTAGCGATCTCGTGCGGCCTAAATTCGGTGTCTATGCAGTGGAATGCCGGGTGGCTGGCGAGAGTGAATGGCGCCCCGGCGTGGCCAATACGGGCACGCGCCCGACCGTGGACGGCGAAGAGGCGCGGCTCGAAGTGCATATCTTTGACTTTGACAAGGATATTTACGGCCAGCGTCTGACAGTCCGATTCCGAACCTTTATTCGCGATGAAAAGAAATTCGACAGTTTCGATGAACTGCGGCAGCAAATTGCGCGCGACAGCGATAGCGCGCGCGCCGTGTTCGGCCTGCTACACAAAGGCAGCGACTGATTTGCCAAGGGTCTGAGCCTATGGCAGGCGGCAACGCAATGGACAGGCCCGGGGGAGGGCTGCAAACCTAGAAGGGGCTTATATGGCCAATGTGGCTGAAACCGTCGGTGCGACGAGCGAAAAATCAATCTTTGGGCATCCACGCGGGTTACTGCCTGTCTCTGTGACAGAGATGTGGGAGCGAATGAGCTATTATGGCATGCGGGGCTTGCTTGTCCTGTTCATGACCGCCGCCATCGCCGAAGGCGGGTTGGAAATTGCGACCGCCACGGCTGTGGCGATCTACGGCCTCTACACGGCGTCTGTCTATTTCATGGGCCTGCCAGGCGGCTGGATCGCAGACCGTCTGATCGGAAGCCAGCAAGCCATCTGGTATGGCGGCATCGTCATCATGTGTGGCCATATCGTTCTGGCTATCCCCAGCACAGCAGCCTTCTTCGTCGGCCTGATCCTCGTTGTGATAGGGACGGGATTGCTGAAACCAAATATCACGGCGGTTGTGGGTCAGCTTTATCGCTCTGACGATCCACGGCGCGACAGTGGCTATGCGCTCTACTACATGTTCATCAATATTGGCTCGCTGATTGGCTACACAGTCTGTGGCGGACTTTATGAGTGGCAAGGCGCGCATTGGGCCTTTGGGGCGTCCGCGATTGGGATGGCGCTGGGTCTCGTTGTCTTCCGAATGACACGGCATGAGTTGAAGGATGCGGGTGCAGCGCCCACCAACCCACTGCCTGCCTCTGCTCAACGGACGAGTTGGACCGTCATTTGGGGCTTTTTGGCAGCGCTGGTCGTCGTGACGGCTCTGATGCTGAATGGGATGCTGTCCTTTGATCCTATCGCAGCCTCCCGCGTGGTGGCGGTCACCTTTACGGGCATCTTCATTCTCTACTTTATGTATGTTTACTTCCTCGGCGGCCTGAACCCGGTTGAGAAGAAGGGCATGTGGGCCTTCCTGCTGATCTGTGTTGCGTCGACCATGTTCTGGTCAGGATTTGAGCAGGCGGGGTCCTCACTCAATTTGTTCGGGCAGGATTTTACCGACCGGAATATTGGCGGTTTTGAACTGCCAACGACCTGGCTCCAAAACGCCAACCCGTTCTTCATTATCACACTGACGCCTTTCTTTGCAGCGTTCTGGATCTGGCTGGGTAAGCGTATGATCACGCCGGGCTACGGCCTGAAAATGGGGACAGGCCTCATCATTATGGGTCTTGGTTTTGTGGTGATGGTTTTTGCTGCTGATGCTGCGTCTCAAGGTAAAGTTGCAATCTTCTGGTTGATACTGACCTATTTTCTTCACACGGTCGGTGAATTGATACTCAGCCCGATTTCACTCTCTGCTGTGAGTAAGCTCGCGCCGCCGCGCTTCTTGGGACAGATGATGGGACTGTTTGTTCTTACCTATTCCATGGGCAATATTGTGGCGGGTCTACTGGCCGGTGGCTTTGATCCGAATAATGTTGAACAAATGCCAAGCCTGTTCCAGATGATTGCGACCTTCGCGATTGGCGTCGGAGCGGTCGTGCTCTTGGTGGGTATGTTCACCAAGGGATGGGAGAAAGAGGTACAGGACGCCAATGTGGCGGCGGAGAAAGCTGCTGGGTAGCGATTGTACCTAACTCTGAAACTAAAAAAGCCCGCTCAATCGAGCGGACTTTTTCATTCGTTCGTATCTTGAACGACTAACGGCGGTTCATCGCCATGCCGAGCAGGTCGTCAAACGCATTCCCGTCGCCATCTGCATCCAGCAAACCGCCGAGCATGCCGAGACCGCCTTGGTGGGCTTGCTGCTGCTGACGGGCCTGCGCGCGTGCGCCCCCACCCAAGAGGCCACCCAGCATACCGCCTAAGCCACCACGAGAGGCTTGGCCGCCGCCCATAAGCTGCTGCATCACTGCGCCTTGCAGCATGCCTTGTAGACCCTGATTGCCTTGGGTCTGCTTGCCCATTGCGCCCATTGCCATCATGGCCACCATCGGCAGCATCTTTTTCAGGACGTCATTATCGAGTCCGGTTTGCTCAGCGGCGCGGCCAGCGACCGCCCGGCTGACGTCCTTGGAGCCAAACAGATGGCCCAGAATGGCATTACCGTCGGTTTGGGCGTTGTTTTGTAGCGCTTGGGCGTCATTCAGATAACGGTCGTGACCGCCATTTTGCAGCGCGCCGAGAAGACCGGCCATCCCTTGCGGCGTGCCCATATTCTGCTTCATGGCGGAGCTGATCGCGGGGAGGAGTGCCCCCACTGCCTGCTGGCTTTGTTGCGCGTCGAGGCCATGGGCACCGCCCGCCTGTTGCATCTGGTTGCTCGCCATACCGGACAGCATGTCCATCAAAGTCATTGCCATTGAGAAGTCCCTTTCAATGAAGTGGTTTGATGCCCCTTACCCTATTCTGCACGCGGAGTCGCGCACTGTTGCGGGATGGCCACAAGCACGTTCATCGTGCGTTCACTTATGGTGGCGTCCGTGAGGGGTTTGTTGAGACTGTCCCGTCGTCTCCAGAGCAGTTCCCAGCGCGGCGCAGCGTCATCTTGGGAATATTGGGCTGCATATTGGACAGAGACACCCAAATCCTGGTCCCATGTTTGCCAGACAATCCGGATTTGCCGATCCGCATCACCGCCGAGGGTCTTATTGGTCCGGAAGTCCTGATTGTCTGCGGCCGCCCAAACCGGGATTGATCCACCGCCAAAATCCATGGCGAAACGACAGACCTTGCCTTGGGACCCGCGCAGATTGGACAGTCGGAAGAGCCGCTCATTGACATCTCTTGGGGCGCTTTCGGGTAAATCGATGAGCACGGTGTGGGCCTGATCAGCCAAGCGTGAAAAGCGCCGTCCTTCGCGGACCTGAATATGGCGACGGGTCAAAACGGCGGTTGCGCGCTCTTCAACGGACGAAACAATGGTCTCCGTGGTGTTCTGCGTAGCGCGAACGGGCGCGGTGATGAAGCGGTAAATGCCGAAGAGGACAGCCGCGACGATCAGAAGCGCGACAACCCACAGGCCCGCCCGGATTGTCTTCTGGCGTTCAACACGGGCCTGTTTGTCGAGGTCTTCAGCCATCGGTGCCTTGGGTCCAACCTCGATCGGTCATCAAATAGGTCGCGAAGCTCGCCAGCCAGTGGCTGCCGGAATAATGCTCGTCAGAGACGGCGGCGACGCCAGCGTCGCGGTGAATGTCGGCTGCGGCTACTAGCGCGGCCCGGCGGCTGTCAGTCTCGGGCAGGGCGCGGGCAATATGGTAGAGGTTCCATGCACGCGAACTGTTGACCCCGTCCAGATGAACGAGTTTGCCGTCAGACGCGTCCAGCACGATGGCGGGCGGGAACCAATCAGTCGAACCATCTGTGGGAATGCCCGGCATATAATCGGTTAGCCATGCTGCGAGTTCGTCCGCGCTCATGATCCGGCGTATCATGTCGGCCACCATCAGGCAGGGGGAGAGGAAATCCTCGCCGGAGGGCTCATAGGCTAATGGGCAGTTTTTATCGTTGAGGTGGAAGTCGCGCGTCCGGTCAGCGAGCTGGGTCGCAAAGGCCTCGTCGCCTGCCACAATCGCCCAGTCATACATGAGCGTGAAAGCAAAGGCTGTCTGGTTATGGGTGCCGAGCCGGATCGGGTAGGCGAGGAGCGGGAGCCAGTCCTTGGTGGCCGTCACAATGTCGGCTTCGAGTGGCTCGAGCGCGCTGAGCCAACGGGCTGCGCGCGGGTCGTCCCATTCGCGCAGTTCAGCGGTTAGTTGAAGTAGCCACGCCCAGCCATAGGGCCGTTCCCAGGACCCACGCGTCGGGCGACGGAAGTTGGCGAGTTCGCCCGCAATGGTTTCCGGGTTGATATTGGCGTCGAGCTTGGTGACGATCTCAGTCTGTGTGTCCGCATCCAGCTGCCCATCGCGCAAAAGGCGTACCAAGAGCCAGTGACCATGCACGGCGCTGTGCCAGTCAAAACAGCCATAAAAGGCGGGGAAGAGGTCTTTGGGTCGTCCGATGGCTTCGGCGGTTTCGGTCGTGCGCGAAATCTTGTTCGGGAATTCCTTTTGGACGCAATCGAGCGCGAGGCGGGAGAAACGCTGGGCGAGTTCCGGGTCAATTTGCTCTAGTTGAATGTCAACAGGTTCCACGCTCATGACTTCAGTCTGACTAGGTAACGGATCAATCGCAACTGATTGCGGCGTCTCTGCCGTGCAAGCACCAAGCAGAAAAAGAGCGGGAATGAGATAGCGCATAGGCTACCTTTTGCAGCTTGATCTGTTTGCGTGCAACCTATCGCTTAAACCATGGTTTGCAGCGTCTGAGGTCTCTCCCTCTTGCCAATCTTCGCCCGCCTCGGCATGGCGCTCACGCAATGTCAGATGCTGCTTCAGATCGCCCTGTTCGCCGTCGCCTCTCACCAGAGGCCCGCCGTGCCCAATTGCTCGAAATCGCGATTGATGTCTTTGCCGAAATGGGTCTGGAGCGGGCCGGTCATGGCGATATCGCGAAGAGGGCTGGCGTCTCGACGCCGACAGTGTTCAACTATTTCCCGACCCGCCACGATCTGGTTCAGGCCGTTCTCGATCAGATACAAGCCAATGTCGAAGAGATGTTCACGCGGCTGCCGACAGAACCTGTCAGTCGTCGCGAGCGTGTCTTGCAACTGGCCGCGACCTTCCAGCAACTTGTTTTGGAAAAACCGAATGAGACGAAGGCGCATCTGAAGTGGAGTGTCTCCTTCGATCCAGAACTCCGCCCGGCCTACCTTCGGTTTCAGCGCCGGATGTTGGATCTTCTCGTCGACGCGCTGCCAAATAATCCGCCCAATCGTGAACAGGCCCGTGCCGAAGCCCGTATCCTTTATGGTGCGGCGAATTTGTTTGCCGCGATGGCGTTTGATAATTTTCGAGCTGAGGCAATGATGAGTTTTGTGGACCGAATAGCGGACATGTTGGGCACGCCTCATCCAGAAGCTAACTCCACAGAGCCCAACTCCTCAGAGTCCAAATAATGATCCGCGCTTTTCTCTGTGCGTCAGCCATGACGCCTGTCTTATTCGGAACCGCTCTGGCGCAGGACGAGGTGATCGATGAAGTCACCGTCACGGACCGCATTCAAAGCCTGAATGATCAGCCGGAGTCCATCGATCTAATCCCCGCTGTCGAAGCCCGCGCTTTGGTCCATCCAGCCGAAGCGCTCAATGCAGTTGCGGGCGTGAACATTCACCGGGGCTCTGGACAAGAGCATCTCACCGCCATCCGCTCACCCGTCCTGACAGGGGGTGCCGGGGCCGGGAGCTTTCTCTATCTGGAAAACGGCGTCCCGTTACGGGCTGCGGGCTTTGCGAATGTGAATGGTCTGTTTGAAGCCGGGACCGAATTTGCGCGCCAGATTGAGGTTTTCAAAGGGCCGGGGCCTGCGGAATATGGCTCGAACGCCGTGCACGGTCTGATCAATGTCGTGACACCTGAGCCCGGCGCGGGCAATTCGGCCACCTTGATCGGCAGCACGGAAGGCTATGGTCGCCTGACGGTCGGCCACGATTTGAATGATAGTCTCCGCGTCTCCGCCTCGCTCGCCCATGATGATGGATTCCGAGACGATTCTGGCTTTGATCAGCAAAAGGCGGAACTGCGATACACGAGCAGTTTCGGTGTCTGGGACGTGGATGCCATTGCGGCGATCAATAATCTCAATCAGGAAACGGCTGGTTTCCTGCAAGGTCCGGATGCGTTTCGCGATCCCGATATTCGTTTCACCAACCCCAATCCGGAAGCGTTTCGCGATGGCCGGAACTATCGCGCGCAGGTTAATCTGTCACGTGATGTCAGTGCAGGCCGTCTGGTCCTGACGCCTTATGCGCGGCGGTCCGAGCTGCGTTTCCTGCGCCACTTTGTGCCCGGACAGGCGCTAGAAAAGAACGGTCATACCTCCTTTGGTCTCCAATCGGCCTTGATCGGCGACGACTGGTCGATTGGCTTTGATGGGGAATGGACGGACGGGTTCCTGTATGAATTTCAGGAAAACCCCTCGCGCTTCTCCTTCGTTCAAGGTCTGCACTTCGATTATGAAGTTGAGGCGGTTGTCTTGGCGGCTTACGCGCAGAAAAGCTTTGAATGGGATAGGCTGCGCCTCGATCTGGGCGCGCGCGGGGAATATACGCATTATGATTACGACACGCTGGCGGCGCCGGGTCAGTCAGGCCGCTTCATTCGTTCACCTGACCGCACGGATGATTTCTTCACCCTGACGCCGAAAGTCGGCCTGACCTATCAGGCGCAAGACAATGTCACCCTGTTTGCGCGTGCCGCGCGTGGTAGCCGCGCGCCGCAGACGGCCGATCTCTATGCGGTCGTGCAAAATCAGGTGCCCGGCGAAGCGGATGTAGAAACGCTCGACAGTCTGGAAAGCGGAGTGCGGTTCGGATCAGACACGCGCCGTTTCGAGATCGCAGCTTACACGATGTGGAAAGATAATTTCTTCTTCCGCGACGCCGCCGGATTTAACGTCACCAATGGAAAGACGCGCCATACGGGCGTCGAGATTTCATTCCTCACCCCGCTGACCGATTGGCTGACCGCGTCGGGTGAATGGGCCGTGGCCGACCAGCGCTACGCCTTTGACCAGCCCGCCAACAATATTCGTGATGGCGCACGGATTGATACAGCACCCGTGACCCTCGGGACGATGCGCCTGACAGCCGATTGGGATGTCTTCAGCGCGGAAGTCGAATGGCGGCATGTGGGGGAATATTTCACCAATGAAGCCAATACGCAGTCCTACCCCGGCCACGATATTGTGGTGCTGCGTGGCTCTTACGACATCACGCCATCGCTTCGCCTCTTTGGACGGGTCGATAACCTATTCGATACAAAATATGCCGACCGCGCTGATTTCGCCTTCGGGAATGAACGTTACTTCCCCGGTCGCCCCAGAACGCTGTTTATGGGTTTGACGTTCGAGTATTAATCTTGCTGGAGCCGCTTCGACCTGACTTCTCACCCACCCTGACAGGAGTGGAATTTGATCGGTGGTATTGGTCGAAAGAAGACCTGACACAGTTTTGTAAGCAGCTGGGTCTGCCGCAATCCGGGTCACGTGACGCGTTGAGATTCCGGGTTGTTCATGCCCTCGACGGAAAGCCGCAGCCTGCTCGTGAAAAACCAACGACGAAGAGTCGTTTCCCCTGGTCCAAAGCTGACCTCTCGGAAAGTACGCTCATAACGGATAATGTGTCCTTTGGACCGAATGTCCACCGCTGGTTCGAAAGTCAGATCGGCCCTCAATTCGTCTGCCATGGCGATTTCATGGCGTGGGTGAGGGCCAATGTCGGACAAACCTTGGGCGAAGCTGTCAGGGCTTGGCACCTCCTGGAAGCCCGCAAAGACGATCCAGAGTTTCGACGCGATATTGCGGATCACAATACCTATCTCCAGTATCTTCGCGATTTCAAAGACGCCAATCCTGAGCGATCTATGGATGAGGCGAAAACGTGTTGGAAAGCCCGGAAAATTCGTCCTGCGCCCGGCGGGAAGATTATCTATCAATCTGGGGATCTCAGCTTTTTGTCGATGAGTTTGACTTAAGAATGGCATCGCCTCTTGTCTGGAAGCGACCAACCGCTTAGCGGCTCAGTCTATGCATATTCCTGACGAAAAACTGGCACAGGTCGTCGATCGGTTTGAACAGATCGAAGCCCGGATGGGCGCGACGACCGATGGCGATGAGATTGTGCAGCTTGGCAAGGATTATGCGGAGCTGAAGCCGGTCGCGGAAGGCGTGCGTAAACTGCAAGAGGTTCGGTCAGAGATGGCCGATCTCGAAGAGATGGCGTCTGACCCCGAAATGGGGGCAATGGCGAAGGAAGAGTTGCAGGCGCTGAAGGACTCGCTGCCGGAGCTTGAGCATGAAGTCTCGCTGCTCCTTCTGCCCAAAGACAAGGATGATCAGGCCTCCATCGTGCTGGAAATCCGCGCAGGCACGGGCGGCGATGAAGCCGCGATTTTTGCCGGCGATCTCTTCGCCATGTATCAGCGTTACGCCTCGCTGAATGGCTGGCGGGTCGAGGTGGAAACGCAAGCCGAAGCGGATATGGGCGGTTTCAAGGAGATCAGTGCAAGCATCTCAGGCGCAGGTGTTTATGGTCGTATGAAGTTCGAAAGCGGCGTGCACCGCGTACAGCGTGTGCCCGTCACAGAAACGCAAGGCCGCATTCATACGTCTGCGGCGACGGTCGCGGTCCTGCCGGAAGTTGAAGACATTGATATCGGCTTTTCCATGAATGATGTACGGGTCGATACAATGCGCGCGTCCGGGGCAGGCGGTCAGCACGTTAACAAGACGGACTCCGCGGTGCGCATGACGCATGTCCCGACGGGCGTCGTTGTTGTCTGTGATGCCAAGTCCCAGCACCAGAACCGCGCCAACGCCGAACGGCTTCTGAAAATGAAGCTGTACGATATGGAGAAAGCCAAGCAGGAAGCGGAACGCGCCGAAGAACGCGCCGGTCAGGTCGGTTCGGGGGATCGGTCTGAGCGCATTCGGACTTACAATTACCCCCAAGGCCGGGTGACGGACCACCGGATCAATCTGACGCTATATAATCTGGATAAGATCGTGGCGGGGGATTCGCTTGACGAAGTGATCGGCGCATTGATTGCGGAAGATCAGGCAGCGAAGCTGGCCGAGATGGCCTAGTCAGGCAGTCTCAAAATTTTAACCATGCGTCCGATTTAGCACTCCTTAAGACTAAATCCGAACCCGGCATTCAGCCCTCCAATTCTACACATCCTCCATCGCAACAATGTGGAGGATAAGATGCGCGAACTGACAGATGACGAAATTGAAGGTGTTGGTGGCTACCCGCTCGGTAAAGACCGCGAATAGAGCCTACAAGATTGCTTTTTAAATAGGGGTCAGGGTTTCAAAGCCCTGACCTTTTTACGTATCTATCTTGTCTCTCATATGACCTGAAAAAAACGTCGTTCATGTTATAATATAACAAATCTTGCGCGGTGGTTTGAAATCCTCTATCGGCACCCTCCGAAGGCAATAACTGCCACAAAAAGATTGTTCTATGACTTCCAAAACTCGTTTACTGGACCGCACTGCGGTGACCTTATCTGCGCTTTGTATCATTCATTGCGTGATGTTGCCTCTGGTCGCAACGGGCTTGCCTTTATTAGGCCTTGTCGCTGAATCCGAATGGGTACACCGCTCTTTTGTGATCTTGGCGGTGCCAATCTCTGCCTATGTTTTTTTGAAGCCTCGACCCGCTAATCAAGGATCTCTGCTTCTATTGCGTCTGTTGGTAGCTGTTGGCATTCTCTTGTTGATCCTGGGAGCCTTTGTCGAGGCGCTGCATGATCATGAGGTAATCCTGACCGTCATTGGCGCCTGTATGGTCGCCACCGCTCATATCTTGCACAGCCGTCGACACGTTCACGCTTAGCGGCTAAGCCTCTTGCGAAATATGAGAGGCTCTACCCGATGAAAATACTGATTTCCGCGTCCGTGCTAGTGCTCGTGAGCGTTCCCGCATTTGCCCAAGATATTGTTTGCGACGCGCAAGACACATTCGCAATCATTGTTCATGGCGGAACCTCTTCGGGCGACCTCAATCAGGACCGGATCGACTTCATGACAGGCCTTATGACCGAACAGCGCGCTGCGCTGGCAGCAGGTGCCAATGCGCTGGATACAGTTGAGGCGGCGGTCGTAGCGATGGAAGATAGCGGTCTGTTCAATGCGGGTCGTGCAGCGATTACAAACGCCTCTGGTTTCGTCGAGACGGATGCTTCTATTATGGATGGCCGGACGCTCGACGCTGGATCAGTCGCGTCGCAACGCAACATCAAGAACCCCATTCGCGCGGCACGTCTTGTGATGGACGAAACGCGCCACGTGATGATGGTGGGTGATCGGGGAGAAACAGCGGTGATTTCACTCGGAGCCGAGACGGTTGTTCCCGAAGAATACTTCTTGCGCGCCATGAAGACAGACGAGCCGAAAGAGCATGGGACTGTCGGTGCGGCGGTGCTTGATCGCTGCGGTAATCTCGCGGCTGGCACCTCGACGGGCGGCTATGATTCAAAAATTCCGGGTCGTGTCGGCGATAGCCCGATTATCGGCGCAGGCGTCTATGCCAAAAATGGCGTGATGGCCGGCTCTGCTACGGGCCATGGCGAATATTTCATCCGCCATACGGCGTTACGCTCTGTGGCGGCGCGCATGGAATATGGCGGTGCATCTCTAGGTGATGCGGCGCGCGAAACTGTCCTCGCCATGGACACGGCTGGACCCGGTCGCGATGGGCGTGGCGGTGTTGTGACAGTGGACGCGAACGGCAACTTCGCCATGCCGCATTCGACCGTAGGCATGTATCATGGCTATGCGAGTGATACGGTGGACCCTGCGGCCTCGATGACGGGAGAATTGCTCGACACGGTCGACTAATCTTCGCGTTGAAATAGGCATTGGCCCGCCTATTTAGGGTTCATGTACTGCATCATCTACCGCTTCCAGCTCTCTACGCCCTCGCCGGAAACAGAAGCGCGTTTCATCAAGACCTGGTCCGGGATTACGGAGTATCTGAAACGCGAGTGCGCTGCGCTGGGATCGCGGCTGCATCAGGGCGAAGACGGCAGCTTCTTTGCCTACGCGCAATGGCCGTCACAGGCCGTGTTTGAAGCGTCTGCCGAACATGAGCCCAAGCTCGACTTTGTGGAGATGCGCCTCGACTGGGCCGATCTCTGCGAGCCGAGTGAAGTGATTTTTGCGGGTGAGGTGTTGGCAGACTTACTGGCGTAAGACGCTATCGATCAATGTTGCGCTAAAACTGATCGGATATTGTGAGCTTCACAAACGCCCCCCGCGCACGGTCCTGAAACTCAGAACCTGAGAAGGCTCCGCTGCGATCAGGGTTGAAGAACCGGCGCTCGCGCGGGAGGTCTATCCCGCCAATGTTGCGCGCTTCCAGCTGCATTTTCACGCCGAAGAAGCGTGTTGTCTCAATAAACCCTGTCCAGGTTGCGCCGGGGCTTCCGGTGTCAATCTCATCCACAAAGAAGAAAGTGATGTCTTCGGGTGCTTCGTAGCTGATGCCCCATGCGAATTTGAGGTCTGTGAGGTCCTGCCGGAAGTCGATGTCGATTTCAGGATTACGGAGCCCCGTAATATTCCGCGTCTGTCCGGTCAGCGGATCATCAAAGGATGAATCGCGCAAGGTCACATCCGCTTCAATCAGCCCACCGGGTATTATGAAACCGAGCGGTAGGCTGGCTTCCGCCTCAATCCCCCAAACCTCGGCAGCCCCTGCATTCGCAACGCCAAACGCACCAGAGGGGAGGATGACTTGCTCCAAAACGTCCTCTCGCCATTCGTAAAATGGTTCAATGTTGAGCGCCGCACCTGAGCCGGATCGCAGGTCAGCCGTAAAACTCGCTCGCGTTGTCTGATCAGGCCCTAGGTCTGGGTTGCCGCCCAGAAAGCGGTCATCTTCGGCATTGGCGGATGCTGCGAAATTGTTGAAGTCGAGTTGACCGACGGTTCGCCGGACTGCTGCCCGAAACTGAACTTCATCAGAAAACTGGTGCACAAGTGCCGCTGACGGCTTTAGAAAGGTGAAGCGGCTTTCTGCGCCTGCGTCTCCGGTCACAGTGATCTCAGATGTTTCGATCGCCATACCCGCTTCAACGGTCCATTTCGGTCGGGCGATCCATGTCAGATTGGCAAAAGCCTCGCCCCGCGCTTCTTCAACGGTGACGTCTGAGGCGGGCAGGTCGATGCGTGTAACGCCGCTCGCATCTTCAATTTCCAAAGCAATTTCAGAATCAAGGCGATTATAGGCGGCCTCGACACCAAATTCGGGTTTGAATGTTCCACTCACCCGACCGAAGGTTCCCCGTGAGATCAGCTCGAGAGGAAAGCGTTTTGTTTCGAAACGGCTAACCGAATCTAACACGCCCAAAGGCTCTTCTAGTGTGTTGGTTGAACTTTCTTTGACGTTGCGGCCTGATCCAAGACCCAGGACTTTGACCGACCAATCATTCGAAAAGGTCCGCGTCCAGTCCGCACTCAGCTCGCCGTCCCACAGAAATTCAGAGTCAAAGCGAATATCGGTCCGGCGGTTTGGGTTTCCGTCAAGCTGACGTCCAAAAAAGCCGTCGCGTCCCGTTTCCCGATAAAAACGACTGTTTCCGAACCGACCATTGAATGTCAGCGTGCCGCCCGCCAATGGCCGTTTCGCCTCAGTCGATAGGTAGACTTGGCGCAGAGTGGACGGCGCATCTTCCTTTTCGAACAGAAGAAGGTCACCATTTGCGTCAAATCTCTTCCGGTCAAAATCGGTGAAAACAAACTGTTCCCAAAAAGCATTGAGACGCGTCGTTGTCTCCCAACCGCCGAGTGGCGCCGTCACAGAAATATCGCCGCGCGGATAGATCAGGCCTTCTGCATTCCGTTCCAGTTCGACGGACCATGTTCCTGCGATACCTTTCTCAGTGCGGATGACATTAGCAACGACGGACTGACCCGCTGTCTCGCCTGCGCGTTGCGCCCCACGACTGATTTCAATCCGTGCGACCGCGTTAGCCGGAATGCGCCGCAAGACTTCTTCGAGACCGCCTGATTTGACGGTGGGTCGGTCGCCATCAATCAGTACATTCCCCGCCCCCCCACCAAACCCGCGCAGGTCTGCGCCAGACACAATGGTAAAGCCAGGGACGCGCGAGAGAAGATCAAAGGCTGTTTGCGGTACGAAGCGATCAAAGAAGGCGCGTTCATACACGTCATTCTGCGCCGTGGAGACGGTCGCGTCACTCGACTTTGCCGTTTGCGCCTGTGCGTGACTGTTGAGGCCTGCACATAGGCTGATGAACAGAGCTGCAAACCCTATCTGCGCGCCCTGTCTGAATTGGGTCATGGCACGCCTAGTCCGGCTAATGAAGTAGGCCAACCGCTAGACAGAATGTTATATTATATCAAGCATGGTTTGGCCAAAGGCCGCGGATCGCATCAGAATAGGGCGCAACCCGTGTCGTTTATTTTATCGACTTAACCAGCGCCCGCGCGCCGTCCGCAATCTCAGGATGGTCCAGCGCGTGGGCGAGTACCGCTTCGAAATAGCCGAGCTTTGATCCGCAGTCATAATCCTGGCCTTCATAGGCGAAGGCATGGAAGGGGGAACCGTTGTCCATGGCGCGGGCCATGGCGTCGGTGAGCTGGATTTCACCGCCTGCGCCAGCCTCTTGCGTGGCAAGGAGGTCCATCACTTCGGGCTGCAAGATATAGCGACCCGTGATTTTATAGCGTGACGGGGCCTCTTCGCGGGCGGGTTTTTCCACCATGCCTGACATTTGGATCAGCGGGCCTTCCATGTCGCCTTTGGGCGCGATGACACCGTATTTATGGACTTCCTCTTCCGGGACTTCATCGACCGCGATGACGTTCCCGCCTGTGGTGGCGTAAGCGTCCATCATTTGTTTGAGGCAGCCTGGCTGGCCTTTGATAATCACATCGGGGAGCAGCACGGCAAAGGCGTCGCGGCCGACAATGTCGCGGGCGCACCAGACGGCGTGACCGAGACCGCGGGCCGATTGCTGGCGCACGAAACTCATTGTGCCCTCTTTGGGACGCAGCCGTTTTAGCTCTTCCGCAATGTCGTTCTTATTCTTTCGGTCGAGCGCGACTTCCAGCTCGAACGCTTCGTCGAAATAGTCCTCAATGGCCATTTTGTTCCGACCCGTGATGAAGACGATATGCTCAATTCCGGCTTCCAGCGCTTCATTGACCACATATTGCAAAGCCGGGCGATCCACGACCGGCAGCATTTCCTTCGGGATCGTTTTCGTTGCGGGCAGAACGCGGGTGCCAAATCCTGCCACGGGCAGGACGGCGGTCCGGACAGCTGTTGTCATTCTATTCTGCCGCTTCCGCTTGGCGGGCCGGGGCAGGCTGGGATGGATAGCCGACATTCGTGTAGTTGAAGCCGAGCCCGCGCATTTGCTCGCCGCGATAGATGTTGCGCAGATCGATCAGGTTTGGTGCGTTCACCAGCGACTTGACCCGCTCCATATCCAGCGCACGGAATTCATCCCATTCCGTGATGATGATAACAGCGTCTGCCCCTTCAATCGCGTCCCAGGCGTTCTCGGCATAGCCAATATTGGGCAGCAGATGCTTGGCTTCGTCCATGGCTTCAGGATCGTATGCGACGACTTCCGCCCCTTTATCGACCAAGCGTGGGACAATCGTCAGGGACGGCGCGTCGCGCATATCGTCCGTGTTGGGTTTGAAAGCGAGGCCCAGCACGCAGAGCTTGAGCCCGTGAACATCGCCGCCCAATGCAGCGACGATCTTATTGACCATGCGTCGCTTGCGCGCATCATTGGCGTCAATGACGGAGCTGACGATAGAGAGTGCGACATTGGCTTCTTCCGCGGTGCGGGCGAGCGCCAGTGTGTCCTTCGGGAAGCAGGACCCGCCATAGCCAGGACCTGCATTCAGGAATTTTGACCCGATCCGTTTATCGAGACCAATGCCCCGGGAGACTTCTTGAACATTTGCGCCGACTGCTTCGCAGAGATCCGCCATTTCGTTGATGAAGGTGATCTTCGTCGCAAGGAACGCATTCCCGGCATATTTGATCAGCTCACTTGTGCGGCGCTCTGTGAACAGAATGGGTGTCTCATTGAGGAAGAGGGGGCGATACAGCTCTCGCATGACCTCTTCAGCGCGTGCGTCTTTCGTGCCGACGACCACACGGTCCGGGCGTTTGAAATCATCAATCGCTGCGCCTTCGCGTAGGAACTCAGGATTTGAGACCACTTCATAGGAATGGCGCGGCGCATGCGCGGCCATGATCCGCTCAACCTCGTCACCCGTGCCTACGGGGACTGTGGATTTGGTGACAATGACGGTGAAATCATCAGAACCCTTGGCCAGATGCCCAGCAATTTCTTCGGCTGCCGCGTATACATAAGAGAGGTCCGCATAGCCATCGCCGCGACGTGAGGGCGTACCAACACCGATAAAGACGGCGTCTGCGCCGTCCATGGCCTCTTTTAAATCTGTGGTGAAGCTCAAGCGGCCTGCTTTGGTGTTTTTTTCGATCAGAACATCAAGGCCAGGCTCATAGATCGGGACGCCGCCCGACTGGAGTGTTTCTATCTTTTTAGGGTCTTTATCGACGCAGACTATTTCATGTCCGAAGTCGGCAAAGCAGACCCCCGAAACCAAACCAACATAACCCGTTCCAACCATGCAAACTTTCATGAGGCCCCCTATAGACTGGATGCTGCGATGCGTCACGTGTGACAATTGACAAATTTTTTGTGACAGTGTGAATGCTTCATTTGTGGACACTGAACTCTCATTTCCGATGATCCTTGCATGGGCCGCGCCTTTTTTCGTGGCGACGGTCGCGCTGGAATGGTGGCTGGTCGCCAAAGGGCGGGCCGCGGGCCGTTATGAATGGCGTGATGCGATCACCTCCATGACGATGGGGCTGGGGAATCTAGTCTCCGATATCCTGTTTGGGTTTATCAGCCTCGCTTTCCTCCTGTGGCTCTGGCAGTTCCGATTTTTTGATCTGGGCGTGAGCTTGCCGATTATTCTTCTCGCGCTCGTGGCGCAGGACTTCATCTATTACTGGAAACATAGGGCGAGCCACCGGGTCCGCTGGTTCTGGAGCGCGCATGTGGTTCACCATAGTAGTGAACATTATAATCTCTCCACAGCACTCCGGCAGCCTTGGAATGGGCATTTCACGGGGCTGGTGCTGCTGGGTACACCACTGATCCTGTTAGGTTTTCATCCTTTACTGATTGGTTTTGTTGGATCGCTGAACCTGCTTTACCAATACTGGATCCATACAGAAGCGATCCGGAAATTCCCGCGCTGGGTTGAGTTTATCTTCAACACGCCGTCCCATCACCGCGTCCACCACAGCACGCATCCGACCCATCTAGATAAGAACTATGCGGGCATCTTTATCGTTTGGGACCGGATGTTTGGCACCTTCATCGAAGAGCGGGATGACGAGGCGATGACCTACGGGCTCGTCAAGAATATTGAGACGTTTAATCCGGTCCGCGTCGCCTTCGCGGAATGGCTTGCCATCTTCAAAGACGCATTGGGGCGCAGGCTCAGCGTGAAGCAACGCTTTAGCTATATTTTTGCGCCGCCCGGTTACAGCCATGATGGGTCACGCAAGGGTAGCGAGGCGATTCTGGCGGATTGGGAAGCGAGCCAATCATCCAAAGCCACTGTTTCAGAGCGTTAGTTGCAATCTGTTCTCATCTGCGGGCGATTGTGACTGACTCTGGATGAAAATTGCGGCGGAATGACGCCATTCGCGGGTTCCAATTATCACTATATGTGTCTAGAAGCACGTCGCGCATGGGAAGGCGCTCATAACGGGACCTAACTCTTCGCGCCGTGTGAAACATAGAGGTTAACAATGGCCGATACAGGCTTGATCCATCACGACGATATCGTGAAGGACGATAGTAAACGAGATTTCATCTTCCTGGCGGCAGGTGGCTTGGGCGCCGTGGGTGCGGCCTCGATTGTCTGGCCATTGCTGGCGCAAATGGGAAAAGCTGCTGACACGCTGGCGCTGGGCTCCATTGAGATCGATGTGAGCAAGATCGCGGAAGGTCAGCAGCTCAAAGTTCTGTGGCGCGGCGCGCCCGTCTTTGTGCGTCACCGCACGGCGGCTGAAATTGCGGAAGCGGAAAGCGTGCCCCTGTCCGATCTGCCTGATCCAGCCACAGATGCTGATCGTCTTGTGGCCGGTCCGGATGGGGCGCTGAAGCCGCAATATCTGGTTCAGATCGGTGTTTGCACGCACTTTGGGTGTGTTCCTGTTGGTGAACAGGGTGAATATGACGGATGGTACTGCCCGTGCCATGGCAGCCACTACGACACATCCGGCCGAATTCGCAAAGGTCCAGCCCCGCGCAACCTCGATATTCCGCCTTACGAA
Organism: Pseudomonadota bacterium; assembly: GCA_038526555.1. GTDB lineage: Bacteria > Pseudomonadota > Alphaproteobacteria > Caulobacterales > Maricaulaceae > Litorimonas. The sequence continues at coordinate 8,111 of JBCBGR010000001.1, read as the reverse complement.
TATATTTCCGACACCGTCATCAAGGTCGGATAAGACGAGCGTCTCATAAAAGACGCTCGGAACATTAGAAGCCAAGGATAAGCCAAGTTATGAGTGGACATTCTAACTACGAACCCAAAGGGGCGGTGGCCCGCTGGATGGATTCCCGTCTTCCCATTGTGCGGATGGGCGCGGATTTCATGGCGATGCCAACGCCTAGAAACCTCAACTATTGGTGGACCTTTGGCGGTATTCTCACGCTTTGTCTTATGATCCAGATCGTCACCGGTGTGATCCTCGGTATGCACTATGTCGCGCACGTTGATGAAGCCTTTGACTCTGTGCAGCGTATCCGTCGTGACGTGCCTTATGGCTGGTTGATGCAGTCTACGCACGCGGTCGGCGCGTCCATGTTCTTCTTGGCTGTCTATATCCACATGTTCCGCGCGCTTTACTACGGATCTTACAAGGCGCCGCGTGAAGTGCTCTGGATTATTGGCTGTTTGATCTACCTCGTCATGATGGCGACAGCCTTCCTCGGCTACACACTGCCATGGGGGCAGATGTCCTTCTGGGGTGCGACTGTGATCACGGGTTTCTTTGGCGCGGTCCCCGTCGTTGGTGAAAGCCTTCAGCAATGGCTGCTGGGTGGCTACGCTGTCGACAATGCAACGCTGAACCGCTTCTATTCACTGCACTATCTGCTGCCCTTCATTATCGCAGCCCTCGTCGGTCTGCACATCTGGGCGCTTCACGTGACAGGATCGAACAACCCGATTGGTGTCTCTGACAAGGTCAAAACCGATACATTGCCTTTCCACCCTTATTTCACGGTGAAGGACATGTTCGCGATCGTGGTCTTCCTGACCATTTTCGGCTTCTTCTTGTTTTACCTGCCGGACGCTTTGGGCCATGCAGATAACTATATCCCAGCTGATCCGTTGCTGACGCCGGCTCACATTGTCCCTGAATGGTACTTCCTGCCTTTCTATGCGATCCTGCGGGCTGTGCCTGACAAACTGGCGGGTATCTTGCTGATGATCGGCGCGATCGGCGTGCTCTTCGTTCTGCCATGGCTTGATACATCGCGCGTGCGCTCCATGCGCTTCCGCCCGGTTGCGCGCTGGTTCTTCTTCATCTTTATCTTCATGTGCTTCATCCTCGGCTGGTGTGGTGCGGAAACACCGGATGATCCCGTGAAGATCATGGGCGTTGATACAGGTCTTTCATTTTATCGCCTGAGCCAGATCTCGACGCTCTATTACTTCGCCTACTTCATCATCATTCTGCCGATCCTCGGCTTGATTGAAGATCCTGTAGAAAGACCTGCATCCATCACGCAGTCTATATTGGACAGTAGCAACAAACCCGCATCCGGAGAGGTAATGGCGCCTGCTGAGTAGGCGTCACACTCTCGACCGAACGACAACGGGAAAGACATAATTATGGCTCTTAAGTCTGTCAGAAATCTGATTATCGCTGGCGGTCTCGCGACTGCTTCGCTGACGGGTGTTGCCATCGCCGCAGGTGGTGATGGTCCGGCTCACGGCTATGAAATGGTCCAGCCAAAGTGGAACTGGAGTGGCCTGACAGGAACCTATGATCAGGAAGCTATGCAGCGTGGCTTCAACGTATACGCCAATGTCTGCCGTGCCTGTCACAATCTTGATCAACTGGCTTTCCGTCATCTGGGGGACAAAGGCGGTCCGTTTTATGATGAGCGCTATCCGAACCCTAATGATAACCCGCTCGTTAAGAACATCGCCGCTCAATATGAGGTCGTCGATATTGACCCAGAAGATGGCTCCGAGATTACCCGTCCCGCGGTTCCTGCGGATTACTTCCCGCCAATTTACAGCAACGACGTTGAAGCGCGGTCAGTCAACAATGGCGCTTTGCCGCCTGATCTTTCCCTGATGGTCAAAGCACGGACTGATGGAGCGAACTATGTCTACAATTTGCTGCTGGCCTATAGCCACCCGCAGCCTGACTATGTCGAGCTCAGCCCCGGCCAGTATTACAACCCGGTGATGTCGGGCTACAAAATTGCGATGGCGCCACAGCTCCAGCCACAAGCGGGATTGTTTGAGTATCAAAGCGACACAGAAGGTCAAAAGCCGCCAGAAGCCACCGTTGAGCAAATGGCGGCTGATCTGACAGAATTCCTGGCTTGGTCGGCGGATCCCAAACTGGCTGAACGCAAGTCGGCAGGCCTTATGTCCATGACCTACCTAGTCCTGCTCGGCATTCTGCTCTGGCTCTCTTACAAGCGCATCTGGCGTCGTTTGAAGAAATCAGAAGCCTAAGACTTCAATTGTAAAAAGCCTGCTTTCCAGCGGGTTTTTTTATATTTGAATTTAGTCCATTTCGAAGCGGTAGCGCTTCTGAATGCCGCTTGTCTCAACTGGGACGCCACCAATGGTTTGTGGGTTAAAGACGGTGCGCAGAGCGGCGCGTTCCGCAGCGCGGATGAAGTCGTCTTCATAGCGGTCTGCATCAATATCGATCAATTCTGTTTCAGACACACGCCCGCGTTCATCAATGGTCAGGGCCAGGGTCACAATCGCTTCTTCGCCGCGGCGCAAGGCGCGCCGTGGATAGCGGGGTGTCACATTGCGGATGACGCGCGGCGCAACGACCGGCCCGTCAGTATAATTGGGTGAAGCCGGTCTGCGGTCCAACGGACGAAAACGAATGCGGGGGGATGACCATCCGTCGGGTGCGCCCGCCAGTCGATCATCCGGAATACCCGCATATTGGTCTGGATCACGGGGGAGTGTCCGATCTGGCAGTGTTTCAGCCGTGGGCAGGTTTTCAACATCCTCGCGAAGTTTGACGATTTCGTCGTCCCGAGCGCCCAGATAGCGGCCCCATTCTTCCTGATAGGCGTTGACAGCGGCGCGGCGTGTTTCCAGATCAAGACGCGGATCATAGGCAATCGTGAGAGTGGCTTGCCAGTTCTTGTCGGCGGCCCCGTCCAGCACATCAAGCTGCGCGCGGGCAGCACTCCGCCGGGGGTTGTCGGGATATTGGGTCAGGAAATCGGTCAGTCGCGCCCGCCGTAGGGCCGGGTTGGGTTCTGACAGCGCTTTCAGATAGGCGGCTCGCGCTTCCGGTTCAGGGCCAATCGGGTCCGTTTCTCCGGTTGCGTCAGAACCGCCCCACTGCGTGGCGATGAAAACAGTCAGGACAGACAGGGCGACAACGCCCAATGCCCAATTGCGGACAGAAGTGGAGGTCTGGACCTCTTCTGTCTCTTCCGTTTCGCTATCGACCGACTGATACACACAGCCCTTATAAGCCAGAACCGTGCCCGCGCTATAGACAGGATGCGCTCTAAACCGCACAAGATGCCTCATGAGCGAAACAACCCCTGTCACCGCCCAAAGCCACGTCGTCCTGGTCGATGGCTCCGCCTATATTTTCCGTGCCTTTCACGCCCTGCCGCCACTGACCCGTAAGAGTGACGGCTTACCGATCGGCGCGGTCGCAGGCTTCTGCAACATGCTGTTCAAAATGCTCAAGGATCAGAAGGACGAAAATCGCCCGACCCATTTTGCGGTCGTGTTCGACAAAGGCAGTTACACCTTCCGCAATGACATCTATGATCTCTATAAGGCCAACCGTGGGGAGCCGCCTGAAGACCTTGTCCCGCAATTCCCGCTGACACGCGACGCAACAATCGCCTTCGGCGCGCCGTCTATTGAGATGGAAGGGTTCGAAGCGGATGACCTGATGGCGACTTACGCCCGGCAGGCGGAAGCCCTCGGCGCGCGGGTGACCATCATCAGTTCCGATAAGGATCTCATGCAATTGGTGACTGACAAGGTTTCCATGCTGGACCCGATGAAGAACAAAGTGATCGGGCCGAAGGAAGTCGAAGAGAAATTTGGCGTGACGCCGGATAAGGTCATCGATGTTCAATCGCTGGCGGGAGACAGTGTCGACAATATTCCAGGCGTGCCTGGCATCGGTGTGAAGACGGCGGCGCTCCTGCTCGATGAGTATGGCGACCTCGAAACGCTGCTGGAACGCGCTGGCGAGATCAAGCAAAAGGGACGCCGCGAGAAGCTGCTTGAACATGCGGACATGGCACGCATTTCAAAGGAGCTCGTCACGCTACGCACGGATGTCGAAGTTGAAGTCGAGTTGGATGAGCTGGCCGTCACGGACCCGGATGTCGATGTGCTCTTTGATTTTCTAGAAAAGATGGAGTTTCGCACCCTCACGGCTCGCGTGCGTCAGGCTCTGGGCGAAGGCGAATCGGATGGAATCCGCGCGGATGATACAGCGCCTGAATTCGAGCCGCCCGCGACACGCACCGCCTATCCCAACATCACGTTCGACCATACAAAATATGTCTGCGTGCAGGACGAAGCGACGCTGGAACGCTGGATCACGCGCGGCTTTGAAACGGGTGTTGTGGCGGTCGATCTTGAAACGGATAGTCTCGATAGTCGCGCGGCTAATATGGTCGGTGTTTGTTTGGCGGTTGACGATAATGAAGCTTGCTATGTGCCTCTCGGCCATAAAGGGGAAGGGGACCTGCTGGGCGATGACGCGCCGGAACAGATCAATCTAACTCGCGCGCTGGAGATGCTCAAGCCGCTCCTCGAAGATGAGGGCGTCCTGAAAGTTGGCCAGAACTTCAAATATGATCTGGGCGTTTTCCTGCGTCATGGGATTAAGCCTGCGCCCTATGACGACACGATGCTGATTTCCTACGCGCTGGAAAATGGCCTCCACGGTCATGGCATGGACACGCTATCTGAGACCCATTTCGGTCACAGCCCCGTGCCGTTCAAAGAGATCGCGGGCACAGGCAAAGCGCAGAAGACGTTCGATCAGATTGGAATAGAAGACGCGACACGCTACGCCGCTGAAGATGCGGATGTGACACTTCGCCTCTGGAAATTCCTGAAACCCAAACTCTCGCCCACCCAAGTCACCCGCGTTTACGAAACCATCGACCGGGATATGCCGCATGTTGTCGCTCAGATGGAAAATGACGGCATCAAGGTCGATAAGGCCGAACTGTCCCGTCTCTCCGCCTATTTCTCGCAGAAGATGGCCGGGCTGGAAGTGGAGGCCTACGAGACAGCAGGCGAGCAATTCAACATTGGCAGCCCGAAACAAATCGGGGAAATTCTGTTCGATAAGATGGGGTTAGAGGGCGGTAAGAAAACCAAGACTGGGGCGTGGCAGACAGGCGTCGATATTCTTGAAGACCTGGCTGATAAGGGCGAAACCCTGCCGCGCACGATTTTGAACTGGCGGCAATTCTCCAAGCTGAAATCGACCTATACAGACGCACTGCAGGCCAAGATCAACCCAGAGACTGAGCGTGTCCATACGAGCTTCAGTCTCGCAGCGACGACAACAGGACGGCTGAGTTCCTCTGATCCTAACTTGCAGAATATTCCGATCCGCACAGAGGAAGGCCGCAAAATCCGTGACGCGTTTATCGCCGAGTCCGGCCATTTGCTGGTCGCAGCCGACTATAGCCAGATTGAACTGCGTTTGCTCGCCCATATGGCGGACTTGCCGACCATGAAGCAGGCCTTTGCCGATGGGGTGGATATTCATGCGCTTACGGCCTCCGAGATGTTTGACGTGCCGCTGGATGAAATGACGCCAGAGGTCCGCCGTCAGGCCAAGGCGATCAATTTCGGCATTATCTACGGCATTTCTGCCTTTGGTCTGGCGAAGAATACGGGCGTGGATCGCAGCACCGCTGCCGACTTCATCAAGACCTATTTCGAGAAATTCCCTGGCATTAAAGACTATATGGAGACGACCAAGTCAGAAGCGAAAGAGCTTGGCTATGTGAGCACGCTGTTTGGTCGGAAGTGCCATATTCCCGGTATTCGCGACCGAAATCCGCAACGGCGCGGCTTTGCCGAACGCCAAGCGATCAATGCTCCCATTCAAGGCACTGCTGCCGACATTATGCGCCGTGCCATGATCAAAATGCCGGACGCGATCCATTCGGTCGAGGGCGCGCGCATGCTCCTGCAGGTTCACGATGAACTGGTCTTTGAAGTGCCGGAAGGGCGGGAAAGCGATTTGATTGAAACTGTCCGAACCGTCATGGAACACGCCCACGAACCCGCTGTCGCGCTATCCGTTCCGATTGATGTGGAAGCGGAAGCCGCGAAGAATTGGAATGATGCGCATTGACCTAATCTAGCCCTCGGATTGGCTTCCCGATAGGGTTTCAAGGCCCATGAAATGGGCCGGAAGTCAATCCTGCACACTAGCGCATCCGCCCCAAAGGGCGGACATGGGAAGCTCTATTCGGGAGCAGAGTCGAGGGCTGCAGTCGCGCGATGGATCACACAGTCAAGCTGTGGGATGATAGAGTTTCTCTGTAAACCAATATTGAGAGCGCGAACCCATCCCCCAACCATTCCTGCTTGCCGAAAAGGCAGGTGATGGACCCACCGATCAAGTCGGTGGTAGTGGTTAAATTGAGACCTTTTGTGGTATCGGACAGGTCACACCCGTCGGCCCGTGATTACAATAACCCATCGGGTTCTTCGCCAGATATTGCTGGTGATAATCTTCGGCTGGGTAATAGGTTGGAACGTCCGCGACCTCTGTTGTCACAGTGCGGCCATAGGCGTCTTGGTAGCGCGCTTTAGCGGCGTTGGCCTTTTCGCGCTGGTCGTCTGAATAGGTGTAAATGGCGGAGCGATATTGCGTGCCGACATCATTACCCTGGCGATTGCCTTGGGTCGGATCGTGATTTTCGAAGAAGACTTTCAGCAGTTGATCGTATCTGATCACGGTTGGATCAAAGACGAGGTGCATGACTTCTGCGTGGCCTGTCCGCCCTGTGCAAACTTTCTTATAATCTGGATCCGGATCCGAGCCGCCCGCATAGCCGACACTCGTGACATGGACGCCGTCCAGCTGCCAGAACATCCGCTCAACACCCCAGAAACATCCCATACCGAACAGGGCCTGCTCTGACCCTTCCGGATAATCACCGAACATGTTCTGGCCATTGACGAAATGTTCCGAAGTGGTGGCGAGCATCTTAGTTCTCCTGGAGTAACGGCTCAATCGCGCGTGCGAGGATATCAGCCATGCGGTGAGCATTGTCTTGATCGCTGATGTGGTCCTGCCGCAGCTCAATCGCAAGGTGGCGCAGGCCGCGAGGCACAACATTGTGATCAACCGTATGGTTCAGATCATAGGCGGAATAGGGCTGGTTGATCTCGACGCGGTAGTCGGGGCGGATGGTCGCCATCCGGGCGATGAATTGATCGGCAGTTTCTGTGTCATCTTTCACAAGCAGGCCAATATCCGTCTTGCGTTTGGGATGTCCGCGCAGCTGGGGCGTGAAAGAATGGATGGATATGGCGAGTGCTTCAGGTCGCGCATCTAGGCCTGCCCCAATTGCATCATGATAAGGCTGATAGAGCCGGTCGATCCGTTCTTGGCGGAGCACTTGGGATAGGCCGTGATTGGCGGGGATATTGGTCGCGTCGCTGAACTCGGGGATCAGGCCCGGCGCGACGAGTTCACGATTGGCGTCAATGACGAGGCGGGAAAAGCCGCAGATCACGCCCGCGCAACTCAGCTGCGCACACAGTGCCCGCGTCACCCACTCTGTCCCAATGTCCCAGGCGATGTGACGCTGCATATCGGCGTTTGAGACACCTAGATCGCCGACCCAGTCTGGCATATGGTTCGACGCATGATCGGCAAAGACGAAGACGGACATGTTCTCGCCGGAGACTGTGTGAAACGCGCTCATAGGGGTGCTGCATTAGGCCGAATGGAGTGATTGCGGAAGCGCTCATGTGTCGCTATAGCGCCCATCTGCCAAGTCAGGACCCCTGTGAAGTGAGGTGGCCGAGTGGTTGAAGGCGCACGCCTGGAACGCGTGTATACGGTAACCCCGTATCGAGGGTTCGAATCCCTTCCTCACTGCCAGGGTCCGGCTTGGAAGTTCCCAACATTTCTAACTTCTTCTCCGCAATAGTTGGGTGACTCCAAACGGTAGGAATACCCTATTCTCAGAATCCCATTTTAGTCTCGCCCAAAGGCACTTCTATATTTACCGGGTGTGGTTCCAATCCGTTTCTTGAAGACCCTAGAGAGGTGAGACTGGCTGGAAAACC